>NZ_BAAILO010000299.1:18325-63315 GCF_054589115.1 Cupriavidus sp. 8B
GTCGAGGTGGCGGCCGGCGCCATGGCGCCAGCTGCCGGGGACTTACATGCCGGCGGCTTCGAGCTCGCGGCCACGGGTTTCCGGCAGCGTCAGCGCGGCAATGATCAGCACGCCATAGGCCGCCGCGGCGAAGATGCCGATGCTGGCGCCGAGACCATATTGCTTGGACAGCGCGCCGATCAGGAAGGGAAAAAGTGCGCCGACAGCCCGGCCGAAGTTGTAGCAAAAGCCCTGGCCGGAACCACGCACCCGCGTCGGGAACAGTTCGGTCAGGAACGCGCCCATGCCGCTGAAAATGCCCGAGGCGAAGAAGCCGAGCGGAAAGCCGAGCCAGAACATGGCACTGTTGCTCAACGGCAGCATCGTGTAGCCAAAGGCAACCGTCATCGAGCCCACCGCGAAGAGAATGAAGTTCGGCTTGCGGCCAAGCCTGTCGGTCAGATAGGAACTGACGAGGTAGCCGATCCACGAGCCGAAGATGATCATGGCCAGGTAGCCCCCCGTCCCCATCACAGTCAGGTGACGTTCGGTCTTCAGGTACGTCGGCAGCCAGGTCGTGATCGCGTAGTACCCGCCTTGTGCGCCAGTCGCCAACAGCGCCGCGCGCACCGTCGTCGACAGCAGCTTCGGGCTGAAGATCTCCGTGAAACGGGGACGATCGCTCGCCTTGCCTTGCGCCGCCTTCTCTTTTTCGTAGACGTCAGGCTCCTTCACGTAGCGGCGGATGACCACCACCAGCAGCGCCGGGAGCAGGCCGATGAGGAACAGCGCGCGCCACGCCAGTTCAGCGGGCATGACCGAGAACAGCACGGAATACAGGATGGCCGTCAACCCCCAGCCAATCGCCCAGCCCGACTGCACCAGGCCGACAGCCTTGCCGCGATCCTTGGCCCGGATCACCTCCCCGATCAGCACGGCACCGGCGGTCCATTCACCGCCGAAGCCGAAGCCCATGAGCGCACGCGCGGCCAGCAGTTGCTCGTAGTTCTGCGCCAGTCCGCACAAGCCGGTAAAGACTGCGAACCACACCACCGTCATTTGCAGCGTCCGCACCCGGCCGATGCGGTCCGACAAGATGCCGGCAACCCAGCCGCCCAGTGCCGAAGCCAGCAATGTGAGCGTGCCGATGAAGCCGGCGTCGGCCAGGCTGATACCCCAGGTAGCGATCAGCGTCGGAATGACGAACGAGAGCATCTGCGTATCCATGCCGTCGAGCATGTAGCCGACCTTGCAGCTCCAGAAGGCGCGTTTCTCGCGGGGCGACGCATCGCCGTACCAGGAGAACAGGCTGCCGCCGGCGTCGAGGGGCGCGGCTGGTGCCAGGGAGGAAACCGTTGCGGGATTGGCGGCAGCCGCCGCCGCGGGGGTGTTGTTGTCCATGAAACGCTCCTAGGCGCGTAGGGTGAACGGTATTTCGCACGAGTACCGGGACCGGCCCCCCCTTGATGGATGAGTACGGCCTTCCGCCTCGCGCGGATCTTTCGGTAACCGCCGGTCGTCTGCGGCGTCCGGCCTTGCTAAGGGAAAACGGCCCGCGTTGCTCCGGCGGCCTAAAACACGGCAAGCGAGGCGTTCTTGATATCGGTCACCAGCATGTGGCCGGGCTTGTGCGCGACCGCCAGCGGCAACCTGGCGGCCATGATCGCGGTCTGGGGCGTGACGCCACAGGCCCAGTAGACCGGCAACTCGCCCGGCTTGATCGTGACGGGATCCCCGAACTCGGGCCTGGCCAGGTCTTCGATCCCCAGTTCGGCCGGGTCGCCGATGTGAATTGGCGCACCATGGACGGCAGGGAAACGGCTGGTGATCTGCACGGCGCGAATCGCATCGGCACCGCGCATGGGCCGCATCGATACCACCAGCTCGCCACCGAAAACGCCCGCGCGCCGGTTCGCGATCCTGGTGCGGTACATCGGCACGTTGCGGCCTTCCTCGACGTGGCGCAACGCAATGCCCTCCTTCGCCAGCATCTGTTCGAACGAGAACGAGCAGCCGATGGCGAACACCACGAAGTCGTTCTGCCACAGGTCGGCCAGCGATTCGGTTTCTTCGGCGAGCCGCCCGTCGCGATAGACGTTATACGCAGGCACGTCGTTGCGAATATCCACCTCGCGCCCGAGTACCGGCACATGCCATTGTCCCGGCTCACCAACGCCCAACAATGGACACGGCTTCGGATTGGCCTGGCAAAAGCGCAGGAAATCGCTGGCGTGCGCCGACGGCAGGATGGCCAGGTTGGCCTGGGCGTAGTCGCCGCAATAGCCTGCGGTTGGGCCACGGAACTGGCCGCTGCGCACGGCCTGGCGAAAGTCGAAAGGCATCAGGTCCTCGGGCATCTGCGTTCTCATGTCGTTATGACGTTGTCGTGTATGTCTTGAACGATAGAGAGTAAAATTTTTTATCGCCAACGACTTTTTGTTGGCACCTCCGTATAGAATTTCTTAACAATTTTGCGGGTTTTCCCCTACCCGCACCGAGCTGGTGCCAAAGCGGGACGAACGCTAATTGCCGGGATATCCGCAGCAATTTGACGCCTTCTGCAGCGATCCGCTCCACCGCCTGATGAATACGCGATTCCTCGAAACCTTTGTCACGCTGGCCAAATTGCACAGCTTTCGCGCAACAGCAGCCGCGCTGCACGCGACGCCTGCTGCCATTTCCCAACGGATAAAGGCACTGGAAGATGAGCTGCAAACCGCGCTGGTCGATCGGGAGAGTCGCGAATTTCGCCTGACACCCAATGGCGAGTACCTGCTCGGATACGCCAAGGGAGTGGTCGAGGCCGCACGGCGGCTGCAGGCCGCCGCCTCGGGCGACAGCAAGATCCGCGGGCGCCTGCGCCTGGGTGTGATCGAGACCGTGGTGCACAGTTGGTTGCCGAACTATATGCGACGGCTCGCCGCAGACTACCCCCAGCTGGAAGTCGAACTGACCGCTGATGTGAGCGTGGTGCTCCAGCGCAGGCTGATTGCCGACGAGCTCGATCTCATCATTCGCGTCGAAGGCAGTGACGAAAGCAACGTGGTGTGCAATGCACTTGCCAACTATCCCGTGCACTGGGTAGCGCGCGCAGGCTTGCTGTCGCACGCGCGCGGCGGGCTCGCCAGACAGGTGCTGCAGCATCCCATCCTGACGTTCGGTCGAGGGACCGCGCCGCATCGCGCGCTAGAGGACATCGTGGCCAAACTCGCGGGAGCCAACGGTGTGCCACTTTCGGAAACCCGAATTACCGGGTCGCCGTCGATTGCCGTGATCGTGCAGCTCGTGCGCGACGGTTTCGGCGTGGCCGCTATTCCGCGCCTGTTCGTCGACAAGCTGATCGAGAGCGGCGAAGTCGTGGAGTTACCGCTGCAGCCCGCGCCTCCGTCCATCGTGGTGTCGATGTCGCGGCGCGCCGACGCGCCGCTATTCGTGCACGGCGCCGCCAACTCGGCACGCGCGGCCTGTGCAGAATACTGCCGCAACAGCAACAGGCGGCTGGTTGAGCCGCTGTGACGTCGCATGAGTTGGCAAAAGTCCATGAAGGCGCTGTTCCACCCACGAGCCAAGTCATTTCCCGCAGGCGTGCCTATTCGGATAGGTCGTTCAACTCATAACTGGTGCTGCGCCCACCTGCATCCGATTTCCGCAATACGCCTTGTGCGAGCAGATCAGTGATATCGCGCAGCGCGGTGTCTGGAGAGCATTTGGCAATCGCCGCCCACTTGGAACTGGTGAGCTTGCCTTCGAAGCCATCGAGCAGTCGGTTGAGCAGTTTCGCTTGCCGCTCGTTCAGTGACGTGGTCGCCCAGCGCTGCCAGAACCGCATCTTGACCAGCACAGCATCAAGGGTCTCCTGCGCCTGATCGACCGCGCAATGCAGCGTATCGAGGAACCAGGCCAGCCACTCGGTGACATCCATCGACCGCTTCTGGGTCCGCTCCAGGATATCGTAGTAGGCCTGGCGCTCCCGCTGGATCTGCGCTGACAAACTGTAGAAACGCTGCGGGCTGCCATCGGCGCGCGCCAGCAGCAGGTCGCCGATCGCACGGGCTATACGGCCATTGCCGTCGTCAAACGGATGCACGGTGACGAGCCACAAATGGCCGAGGCCCGCCTTGAGCAGAGGTGGATCGTTCGATGCACCATTGACCCAGTCAAGAAATCGGCTTGTTTCAGCTTCCAGGCGAGTGGCTGGCGGCGCTTCGAAATGCACACGTTGTCGGCCGATGGGGCCGGACACCACCCTTCTCCGCAGGCGCAAGTTATTCGCCGTACCTAGTGCGGTGATAGCCCCTGATATTCACTGCAGGAAGGCAAAACTGGCCGGTCGCCTAGCCCTGTAACGATCCAGGTACATGCCCAGCGCGCGCATGATCGGTACGGCAGCCGAACGTGCCTCCGTAGCTTGCGTGTCGCGTCACTTCGCTGCGTCTTGATTTGCAGCGAATGCGGTGGGGACCGGATAGCGGCCTGGTTAGATGCTCACTGATAGGCATCAGGTGGAAAAACTCACATCCGCAGCATCATCCCTTTTCTTGAGCTTCGGAGCCATCCCCTAAAGCAGTAACCAACGCATCTAGAAATGCCCGAGTTCGAGCGGGCATGAGCCGACGTCCCGGAAACACCGCCCAGATCCGTCCGGCAGGCATGTTCCATTGAGGCAGTACGCGTGTCAGCAGACCGCGTTGCACAGCCTCACGCGCGTAGAAGTCCGGCACGCTTACGACGCCGAAACCCGCCTGCGCCATGCGCAACAGCACGGTGATGGAGTTGGCCAATGTGTATTGCCGGGGCGTTCCGCTCCAGCGCTCTTTCTCTTCACCCACACCACGCTCGAGGGTCCATCCGCGCGCTTCCCCCGTGCGCGTCAGCTGCAGCAAGCCATGCAGATCGAGCAGATCATCAGGCGCTTGCGGCGTATCCACGCTCGTCAAGTAGGCCGGCGAGGCATACAACCCCACTGTGGCCTCGGCAAGCTTGCGCGCGCTAAGGTCGCTGTCTTCGAGCGAGTCTCCTGCGCGAAGCGCGAGGTCGAAGTTCTCGCCAATCAGATCCACCCGCCGGGATGACAAGTCCATGTCGAGCACGATGGCGGGATGCTCGCGCACGAAATTGGCCAGCATTTCCGACAGTGCGCTCGCTGCCAGATCGGGCAGCAGTGAGACCCGCAGGCGCCCGCTCGGCTTGACCTGGCGATGTTGCGCCAAAGCGAGCGCGCCATCGACCTCCGCTGCCACGCCACGAGCGTGTTCGAGAACGTGGACGCCGAAATCGGTAATGGTGAGCTTGCGCGAACTGCGGTTGACGAGTCGCTCGCCCAGGCGTTTCTCCAGCGCTGCTATGCGCCTTGAAACGGTGGATTTGGGTAGGCGCACGCGCTCGGCTGCGCGGCTGAAGCTGCCGACTTCGGCAACGCGAGCGAATAGCAGGAGATCGTTGGCGTCGAGGTCGATCATGGTAGGCAGCCTATTTTCCAGCGTTCCACTGGCGCAACGCAGGAGTGCATTTCGCCATCTATCGTTGCGCTGTTGAAGTTTATAGACTCCAAAACATCAATGTCAACGCCACATTGGAGTAACCATGAACATCCCGCAAATCAACTCGGGCGCCCGTTCCGACGCAAGCGGAAGCGGCTCGCATTCCACCCGCCTCGCCAGCGATGTGGTGCAAGGCCCGCGCGAGAAGCGCCCCGGCGCGACGCTCGTCGTGCTGGCGCGGTGGACTCTTCGGCACCTCGAGCAGCGCGACGTCGATGCGCGGCTGCTCGATCTGCGACCTGCTGCGCTTCGGCATGACCATCGCCGGACTGCCGTACAGCCACCAAAGGCAGATATGAAGACCAAGCTGCTCATATCGGCCGAAGCGCTCAAGCAGTAAGCCCGTTCGGAGATAAGTCTCATGAAGCAGCTGCTACACGTAGATTCCAGCATCCTCGGGCAAGGCTCCGTCAGCCGTGATCTGTCAGCGGATGTAGTCGCGACCTTCCGGGGCCGCCATCCCGACCTTGCGGTCACTCGTCTCGACCTTGCCGCCACACCGATCGGCCATCTGACGGCAGCACACCTCGCGGCCGCGCAAGGCGCTCCGGTCGACGATGCATTGAAGTCCGACGTTGCCATGGGCCAGGTCGCGCTCGAGGAGTTCCTGGCAGCCAACATCGTGGTCGTCGGCGCGCCGATGTACAACCTTGGCGTGCCCTCTCAACTGAAGGCCTGGATCGACCGCATCTCTGTCGCCGGGAAGACGTTCCGCTACGGGGAGCACGGCCCGGTCGGACTGTGCGGCGGCAAGAAGCTGTTCATCGCCTCGTCGCGCGGCGGCATTTACAGCGAAGGCTCGCCCGCAGCCTTCTTCGATCATCAGGAAACCTATCTGAAGGCGGCCTTCAGCTTTCTGGGCATCACCGATATCACCTTCGTTCGCGCGAAAGGTGTGGCGATGGGCCCGGAGGCACGCAGTGGGGCCATCGACTCGGCGAAGAAAGAGACCGCCGCGCTCGCTGCATGAGATAGCACCGCCCCAACAAAATACGCACTGGAGAACAACCATGTCGAACACCCAGAAGCTCATCGCCGTCGTCGGCGCAACCGGTCAGCAAGGCGGCGCGGTTTTGCGCGCGCTGCAGGCGAGCGGTCAATTCAAAGTGCGCGCGTTGACGCGCAATCCGGCCAAGCATCCGAAGCTGGGTGACGAAGTCCTTCTGGCGGATTTCAATCGTCCGGAAACGCTGAAAGCCGCGTTTGCCGGCGCACACGGAGTTTTCCTGGTGACCAATGCCTGGGAAGCAGGTGCGGACGAACCCAAGCAGGCACTCGCCGCCGTCAACGCGGCAAAAGACGCCGGCGTGCAGCACTTCATCTGGTCGACGCTCCCAAACGTGGAGACGATCAGCCACGGCAAGATCAATGTCCCGCATTTCACGGCCAAGGCAAAGGTCGAGCGTATCGTGAGCGAAGCTGGATTTGCCTACCACACGTTTGTGATCGCTTCGTTCTACTACCAAAACCTGCTCGGCGTAATGGCCCCGCAGAAACAAGCGGATGGCACCGCGGGTTGGGCGCTGCCGCTTGATCCCGAGCGGCGGGTCATCCACATGGGCGATATCACTGAACTCGGCCGCTTGGTGGTTGGTGCGTTCGCGCAGCCGGGACTCGCGGGGCACGGTGAACATTTGCCGCTTGTCGGCGACTTCCTGAGCTTCAACGAGATCATCGCCACCCTGAATCGTCAAGGAAACGAGTTCTCGTTCACGCGAGTCCCACGCGAGGTTTTTGCTGGCTGGTTCCCGGGCGCCGAGGGCGTCGCGGCGATGCTCGCCTACTTCGAAGCGCACACGTATCTCGGCTCGGATTCGCGCGACGCGATCGCGCTCGCCAACCAAGTCGCCGGCCAGCAGCCGACGAAGTTTGCCGCATGGGCCAAGGCGAACTTCGCGACTCCGGCCGCCGCCTGAAGACACATCTCTCCGAAGGAAAATACCCATGAGCCGGATTCCTACCCACACAGCCGAGGGCGCGCCCGATGCGTCGCGCCCGCTTCTGCAAGAGATTGCCCAGTCTTCCCCTACGGGACGTCCCCTGAACGTGCATGCCCAGATGGCGCATTCTCCGGCGGTGCTGGCGGCGTACACATCGCTGCGCGCCGTGACCGCCGAGCACGGCACCTTAGATCCGAAGGTGAGTTGGGCGCTAAATCTCGCAACTGCGGCCACGGTCGGGAACGACTACATGATTGGTATCGCCAGTCGATTCGCCCGCATGAACGGTTGGACCGAAGCACAGATTGCCGCCCTGCGGACAGGCACAACAACGGGCGACACCAAGATCGACGCGCTGACCCGCGTGGTCAGGCAAGCCGCTGCCAATTCGGGAAACGTCACCGACGCCACGTGGAAGGCCGCTCAACAAGCCGGCTGGAGCGATGAGCACCTGACTGAGGCATTCGCGTTCTTGGGGCTGACGGTGTTCACGGGATACTTCCTCAATTACGCGCAAACCGATACAGACATCTGACCAGGCACCACATCTATGGCAAGTCAAATACCTGGAGAGCGCCCCATGCATGCCGTCATCCAAACTCCGCCCCCCCTCGTCGGTGTCGGCCGTAACGTAATCTTCCGCACGCGCGGCTACGCGCACGGTCCGGTCGTCCGCATGGTCGGCCCCACCGACGTCGGCAAGATGATTAAGCCGTTTGTATTTCTCGATCTCGTCGATACGCAAGAGGCGATTGGCCAACAGGGTTTCGGCTGGCATCCGCATTCGGGCATCGCTACGTTGACCTTGGCGATGGAAGGGCAAGGTCGCTTTGTCGAATCCATCGGCCACGAAGGAACGATGGTGGCGGGCGACATCGAATGGTTGAGCGCCGGGCGTGGCGTCTGGCATTCCGGCTTCGCCGTGCCCCCGATCAAGGCCTTCCAGCTATGGGTCGCCTTGCCGCCAGAGCGCGAACTGGCTCCCGCGTTCAGCCAACATCTTTCGGTAAACGAAATCCCGTCGGATGGCCCGGCGCGCGTGCTGCTCGGCCGTAGCGGCGAGGCGGTCAGCCCGATTGATGCACCTCCGGGAGTCAACTATTTCGTTGTGCAGCTCAAGGCCGGCCAGCGCTGGACCTACCAGCCGCCGCGGGACTACCGGGTCGGTTGGATCGCAGTGATGGACGGTAGCCTGTGCACGCCCGATCCAGTCGACAAAGGTGAACTGGCCGTATTTGACCAGTCCGATGCGGCGATCGAATTCGAAGCTGTGACCGATGCGCGCTTCGTGCTCGGTACGGCAATCCCGCATCCGCACGATCTCCACCTTGGCTACTACTCGGTGCACACCAGCCCCGCAGCGCTGATCGAGGGCGAACGCGAAATCGCGCGCATCGGTCGAGAACTGCGCGCCAAGGGCGTGGTGCGTTGATCCGCCTTTTCGTAGACCGATGCGATTCCACTCAACCAGAGCACATCGTGGCCGTTACTTCCGTCTTCATTGGTAGCGTCCGTCAGGGACGCTTCTCCGAGAAACCCGCGCGCTGGATTCCCGACCATATGAAGAAGCGAAGAAGCGCGAAGGCGTTGACGCGCGCCTGCTCGACCTCGAAGACTTTCCGATGCCGTTCTACGAGCGACGAGCTGCTGTGGTGGACCAAAGCCCTGAAGACCGCGCGGGCAAGCTGACGATGCTCGAATGATTCATGCGCTCGCGTGCGGCGCGCAATTGACTATACGAACGCGGTGTGCGGCAAGGCTTTTGCAACCGGCTTCGCCAATCTCGATTCCGCTGCGCAGTCTTGAACTGCCAGCATCCAACCGGAGCAGTTCCATGACGCATGGCATCGACGAACGCAAACGCTGGCTTGCCCTTATCGTGCTCTGCCTGGGCGTGCTGATGATCGTGCTGGACACGACCATCGTGAACGTCGCACTGCCGTCCATCCGGGCGGACCTGGGCTTTACCGAAACCTCGCTCGTGTGGGTGGTCAACGCATACATGCTGACCTTTGGCGGCTTCTTGCTGCTGGGCGGCCGGCTGGGCGATCTTTACGGCCACCGCAAGCTGTTCCTCGGCGGCATTACGCTGTTTACGCTGGCGTCGCTCGCATGTGGCATGGCGAATTCGCAAATCCTGCTGGTATGCGCGCGTGCCGTGCAGGGTTTGGGTGGCGCGGTCGTCTCCGCTGTTTCGCTGTCGCTGATCATGAATCTGTTCACCGAGACCGGCGAACGGGCCAAAGCGATGGGCGTGTACGGCTTTGTCTGCGCAGGGGGCGGCACCATCGGCGTATTGCTCGGCGGTCTGCTGACCAACCTGCTGAGCTGGCACTGGATCTTTCTCGTCAACCTGCCCATTGGCATCACCGTCTATGCGCTGTGCGTCGCGCTCTTGCCGTCAGCACGCGGCCATGCTCATGGCGAACGGCTCGACGTGGCCGGCGCGGTGACGGTGACGGCTTCGCTGATGCTCGCCGTGTACGCTGTCGTGAACGGCAATGAAGCGGGCTGGACCTCGGCGCAGACGCTGGGCCTGCTGTTCGCCGCGCTGGCGCTGTTGGCCGTGTTTCTCGTGATCGAAGCGCGCGTGCAGCATCCGTTGATGCCGCTCGGTCTGTTCCGCTTGCGCAACGTCGCGACTGCCAATGTGGTCGGCGTACTTTGGGCAGCGGCAATGTTCGCGTGGTTCTTCATCTCCGCCTTGTATCTGCAGCGCGTGCTCGGCTACCGGCCCTTGCAGGTCGGGCTCGCGTTTTTGCCGGCCAGTCTGATCATGGCGTTCTTTTCGCTGGGCCTGTCGGCGCGCGTGGTGATGCGCTTCGGTCTGCGCCTTCCGCTTGCCTTCGGGCTGCTCGTCGCGGCGTGTGGCCTCGCGCTGTTCGCACGGGCACCGGTGAACGGCAACTTCGTGCTCGACGTGCTGCCTGGCATGATCCTGTTCGGCTTTGGCGCGGGCATCGCATTCAATGCCGTGCTGCTGGCTGCCATGAGCGACGTCGATCCGAGCGATTCTGGCCTCGCGTCCGGTATCGTCAATACGTCGCTGATGATGGGGGGCGCACTCGGCCTCGCGGTGCTCGCAAGTCTCGCTGCCGCGCGCAGCGACGCGATGCAGGCTTCCGAAAGCGCCACGGCGGCGCTCAATAGCGGCTATCACGTGGCGTTTCTGTTCGGTGCGATCTTCGCGGCGGCGGCGGGTGTGCTGGGCGGTTTGTTGTTGCGTCCTGGGCAGCCAGGCGGCGCCGGCGCACGACCGGTTGCTGACAGTCACGGCGTGGTGACAGCGGACCCCGCACCCGCAACCTGCAACGCGGCAGCGACGGAACACTACTGACCGAACACGAGCCGTGTCGGCAGTAGATCACGCCAACCGTGCGCTTCGCATCCATGCCTACGGTCGCCCCAAGGCCGTCTCGATCGATCAGGTGGACAAGAATCCACATGCAAGATGTCGCCAAAGGCACTTTGCACGCTGCTTCATTCGAAATGAGACGGCCGGCAACATCGGCAGACCTGGCCGGGCTATTGGAAAGATGGGAACATCAGCCGATGACGACGAAGAAGGAGCCGCCTCAACGCGGCAACGGTAGCGCCCCCCCTGCTGAGCTACCCAGACCAGATGCGAAGGTACCTATCGCCCCGTGTAAGTAATCTCGCCGTTTGGCAGAAAGTACAACATGATGGCTGCCCCGCCTTGAACTTCTGGGAAATGCTCACTCATGGGCTCCGGTGCGGTCCAGCCAGCAGGCCGGCCGCAGAATTCGGCGCCAGGATTGAGCGGAACAATCATATTGATTTCACCGTTCGGGTGGGCGTGAAACTGACCAACCAGATTGTCCATATAGACGCTGTTGACGCTGAATCCATACGTCTGCGGACTTGCCTCGAACACCGGGCTGCGCCGATACGTCGGGCCAGTGATCTCAATGTTGCAGGCCCAGCCTTCACGCTCGCCGGCAATGATGAGCGATGCAAGGCTGTCATAGAGTTCGCTGCCTGGAGGATGTGTCTTGTTGAGCCAAGCCTCCAGCTCAGGGCCTAGCGGCTGGTCCTTGACCTGTGCCAAAAGCCTGATTGACTCCATACGTAGCCGTTCGCGCGTATCCATGTATTGCACTCCTTCAATCGTGTTCGAGGCGATTCGGTCTCCTGTCTCGTCGCCTCTCATGCATTTGTGGGAATGTCCAGACGCCTGGGGGGAGACGACTTGGTACATGCTTCTAGTCTAGGTTCGGTGGGCCCTTGTCGTTTTGTGTCACATGCGCGCGTATTTTTGCAGGCATGCGCCTCGTGGCGCCTCTGCCTGAAGAGTGCATCCTTTCCAACACCACGAACGCAGTGCCACACATAGAATGCAATCCCCCAAACCGACATCTGTGTTGACGCGGTGCAGCGTTCTGCGTCACCAACGATTCAAGCTCATGATTCATCTTCCCGTCGCGTGGTTTCCTTCCATCGAGGCGCTGCGACGCCGCATCGAAGCACAGGTCTGGTCCGTCACGCGTGCCGCCTCCGGCTACTCCATCGACCTGGCTACCCCACCGGGTGATCCGGGCCTCTTCGGACCCGACTCAGTCTGTTGGCGTGTCCATGACGATTTCCCCACGATGATGGTCGGCGGGATTAGGGCGTTGATCCTGCAGGCGCTCCATCCGCTGGCTCTGGCAGGCGTCCTTGAGTACTCGGTGTTTCAGCAGGATATCCAGGGACGCCTGGGGCGCACCGCGCAGTTCATCGCGGGCACAACGTATGGCAGTCGGCGGGATGCCGATGGGCTGATTGACCACGTGAACCGCATCCACCAGAGAATCCGAGGTACCACGCCATCCGGCGCCGCCTATTCCGCCACGGACCCTGGCCTGCTGACATGGGTGCATGTTGCGGAAGCATCGAGCTTCCTTTCGGCCTACTTGCGATATATGAATCCTGCCCTGCCCGCAACCGAGCAGGATCGCTATTTTGCCGAGACCGCCTGCATTGCGCGCCGCTTGGGCGCCTTGGATGTGCCTGAAACCCGGGCAAGCGTTGACGAGTATATCCGCGCGCATAGTGACCAGCTCGAGGCGAGCGAGAAGATGTACGCGGCCATCCGTTTGCTTGGCGAGCTGCCTGGCGCCACGCCGTTGGCGCGCGCCATGATGCCGATATTCCTCGGCGCGGCGATTCAGCTCTTGCCGGACTGGACACAGAAATTGCTAGGCGGGGAACTCACGAGGACGAGGCATGCTCTGGTGAGGCCGGCAATGATAGTGGCATGTGCGACGCTCAGATGGGCAATCAGAGGCAGTGCGGGGACGCGCGCCCATCAGCGCGTCTCCGCCAGCCCCCTCAAACTTCCTTAGAGTGCCTTCGCGTCTCCGAACACCGTCTTCCCGCCAACAACAGTCAGCAGCGGCTTGATGTCCTTGATACGCTCGTCAGCCACCGTCATGAGATTATCCGACAGCACCACCAGGTCCGCGAGCTTTCCTGCCTCGATGGAACCCTTCTTGCCTTCTTCGAAGGTGTAGCGGGCAGCCGATGACGTGTACAGGCGCAGCGCTTCCTCACGCGTCACGCGCTGGTCCTTGCCGTACACGTTGCCGTTAATGTCCTTGCGGGTGACCATCACGTACATATTGATGAAGGGATTCATCACGTTGGTTGAATAGTCGGTGCCGGCCCCGACGTTCTCGATGCCGAGGATATCGATCAGCGAGCGGGTAGGAACCGCGCGGTCCGCAACCTCCTTGCCGAGGAAGCGGGCTACCGTTTCCGCCTTGGTCCACATGAAGACATTCTGCATATCCACCCGTACGCCCAGCTTGTGCGCACGCTGCATCTGGTCTGGCCGCATCCGACTGCCATGAATCAGGATAAAGCGCTTATCGCCGATCGGGTAGCGCTGGCTAGCGAACTCGTAGGCATCGAGCACCGTGTCTACGCCGGCATCGCCCACCACATGCACGCCCACACGCCATCCGTACTTGGCGCACGTCGCCACCAGCTGCCGGAGAAATTCGGGCTGCATGGTGCGAATCCCGTGATAGTGCAAGTCATCCGCGTAGGCTTCCCGCATGAACGCCGTCTTCAGCGTCATGCCACCGTCAATGGCGAGTTTGATGGCCGCGAGGCGAAGCCAGTCGTCACCAAAGCCTGAGTTGACCCCGATGCGACGGAACGTCGTCTCCCACTCGTCGACGGACACCGAGGGAATCGTTTCTCCAGTGGGCATGAACATGATTCCCGCGCGGACCGTGGCCTGGTGACGCGCATGGATAGTTTCGTACACGCGCAGGTCTTCCGGGCTGCTCGCGCCCACCACGACACTGGTGAGGCCGGCCGCGTTGAAGATCTTCATGGCTTCGCGGAACTGGGTGACCTGAACCTCGAAGGGCCACGGAGGCACGAAGTCCTTCACCAGGCCGATTGCGGCCTCCTGCAGCACGCCCGTGGCCTCGCCATCCGGACCCCGCTCGATCTCCCCGCCGCGCGGGTTCGGCGTCTTGCTGGTAATGCCCGCCAGCTTGAGCGCCGCGCTGTTGACCATGACGACATGCCCGACCGTGGGCAGATAGACGGGATTCTCCGGCGAAACGGAATCCAGCTCCTGCCTGGTGAGATAGCGCTTCTCCTTGAGCTGCGATGGCGGATGCCATCCGCTGCCGATCACCCACTCGCCGGGCTGTGCTTGCCTGGCCTGCTCCTTGATCAGGTCAAGCGCTTGTGCCGCGTTGGTGGCGCGATAGAGCGGCACGGTGTAGAGCGCGATCCCGGCCTGCTCCATGTGGGCGTAGGTATCAATCAACCCCGGCACGACCGTCTTGCCGTGCAGATCGATCAACTGTGTCGCGGGGCCGCGATAGGTGTTCACCGCACGCGTGGTTCCCACCGCGAGGAATTTGCCATCCTTGATGGCCACCGCCTGCGCGGCGGCGAATGCCGTGTCGGCTGTCAGGATGTGCCCGTTGATCAGTATCGTATCTGCATACAGCGGCACCCCTGCCAGCGCAAACGGTGTTGCCAGGCAGGCGCCCACCGCCAGCGAACCGAGCATCGCCCGGACGGACCGGCGCTGCATCGCACGCGCTCCGGATTGAGGGAAGCCTGTTTTTGTCATCGCGTTCCTCCTTTTGTTTGGTGATCAGTGGCTCGCGGACGGCAATTTTGTATGTGCTGGATTGGCGGCGAAGCGCGTACGACTACGCATGCCGGCCCCCAGCAAGGCAAGTGCCGCCGCCAGCGCAGGTAGCGCCAGTAGCCCGAAGATGGTGGTGAAGCTCCAGCCAAAACCCACCAGTTGTGCGCCGAGGAGCGCACCGGTGATGCCGCCGAAGCGGCCAATTCCGAGCATCCACGCCACCCCAGTGGCACGGCAGTTCGTCGGGTAGAAGCCCGCGGCGAGGGTCGGCATCGAAGACTGCGCGCCGTTCATGCAGATGCCGGCCCCGAACACCAGGAAGCCAAGCAGGATGAGGTCGCCCGAGCCATAGCCGACCGCGAAGATAAGCAGGCCGGCGAGTCCGTATGCGAGAGCTACAACGCGATAAGGACTCGAACGGTCCATCAGCCAGCCGGTCACCACGGTCCCAAAGCACCCCCCAAGCGGAAAGAGTGCAGTGACAACCGCGGCGCTTCCGATGTTGAAGCCGGCGTCGGTGATCAGCGTTGGCAGCCAGCTGGTAAGCAGATAGAAGACCAGTAACCCCATGAAGTACGTGAGCCAGAGCATGAGTGAACTGGCAGCAATGGGACGCGACAGGATCTGCCTGAGCGGCGAGCCTTGAACAGTGGCGCCGTACTCCTTCACCACGAAGGTCTCGGCGCCAGTCAGCGTTCCGGGGGCGATGCGGTCCAGCACTTTGGCAACCTTCTCACCGGGGTATTGGCGCGCAACCATGAAGCGTGCCGACTCGGGCAGCAGAGCCACTAGCAGCACGGCAAGCAGAAGCGGCGCCACGCCTCCGACCAGTAACACCGAGGTCCATCCATATGCCGGAATCAGCCAGGCTGCGACAAAGCCGCCGGCGGACGCCCCGAGCGTAAAGCCGCAAAACATGGTGTTGACCGCCAGCCCACGGCGAGAGGCCGGCGCATATTCCGACATCAGCGTGACAGCGTTTGGCATGGCGGCGCCCAGGCCGACGCCGGTGAGGAAGCGCATGATGGTCAGGGCATCAAGGGAGGGGGAAAAAGCCGCCGCCAAGCTCCATCCGCCAAACCAGAGGATGGACACAACAAGGACAATTCTTCTGCCGAACCTGTCCGCGAGCGGCCCCGCGACCAGCGCGCCTGCCGCCAGGCCGAACAGCGCCGCGCTCATGACCGGGCCCAACAGCGTCTTGCTGACGCCCCAGTGCTTGACGAGGGCCGGTGCGATGAAACCGATGGCTGCGGTGTCGAATCCGTCCGCGGCAAGGATGAGAAAGCACAAGGCGAGCACGATCCACTGGAAGCCGGAAAATCGATGGTCGTCGATGAATGCCTGGACGTCGACCGTGGTGGCATCGGCGGTTGGCGTGCCGGAGTGCAGCGACGATGTCGCTCCGGCGGAAGATTGGTGGGATGTCATGAACGTAGTCTCCGGATAGGAGGCGTGCGGCGCCTGGACGTCCGTGCCCCTCTCGCATGGGTTTCCTAGCAGCATTTGCCGGGAAGGCATCAGGGGACTACCGCGGGCTATCGCCGGCTTCTGCCGCAGCCTGGATGGCCGCACGCAAGTCAACGCATCGGAACCGCGGGTGAACTCCCCTGCAATCTCCAGCTTAGCGATGCGGTTCGGCGTAGTTTTGTATGTAGCGAGGTCTGATTTTCTCGGGCTATCGCATGGTGCGATCCAGGACGAAGACGGGGATCGGGTAGGAGGCGGGGTCGCCCCCGCCGTCCTCCCACACCACCGTACGTACGGTTATACGGCGGCTCCCGCCTACTGGGCATACCGCCCCAGCGAGTTTCGTTTCGTTCGCGCAACGCGCCATGCCTGGCACACCAAAAAAAAGGGCCAGCTCCTCGCCGACCCGCCTGATTGTGCGCGATGCTCGCCGCCCGATTTGGCCGCCTGGTGCTCGCCGCGCTAGGCGGCGCTGACGAACAACTTCATCGCAGGCATGACCTGCGATGCCTGCTCTGGCCGGTCAAGGGCACCCTCGAGATTGAGGCGCGCGACATTGACGTGCTCGGTAGCCAGCGCCTGTGCACGGGTGCCCTCGCCCCGCTCCATCGCGTCAAACAAACCGTGGTGCTGACGGTGCGCATAGACAAGCCATTGGTGGCCTTCATCGAGCGCCGATTGCATTGGCAGCATCGCACTTGCCGCCGCAAATGGCAGACGGTTATTGAGTTCGATCGCGCGCGCCAGGGCGCTGTTTCCGCTGCCCTCGACGACCAGCGCGTGGAAACGGTCGTTCATATTGCTGTAGGCAACATAGTCGTCGTAATCGAGCGTGGCCTTGGTGAGGACCCGGTCACCCTCGCGCAGGCAGTCTCGCAAGTCCAGCGCCAGCTGGCGCGACAGGCCATGCTCGGCTACTAGTCTGGCCGCCATGCCTTCCAGATGACCGCGCACGGCGATGGAATCCTGGATTTCACGAGGGGTGAAGCGCCGCATCATGTATCCGCTGTTCGGCGCCGGCTCGATGAGACCTTCTTGCTCGAGCGCCCCCAATGCAAGGCGCACAGGTGTGCGAGAAACCCCCAGCTTTTCCGCAAGGGGAATCTCGGCCAGGCGCGCCCCTGGTTCAAACTCTCCTTTTAGGATCAGGTCGCGAAGCTGCACGAGGACCCGTGTTTGATGCGATTCCATTTCAACCTCTGACATAACGCCACATCACCGCCTGCTTGGATACCATTCAGGCAATGCTGCATGCAACGTCGATATGGTACACCCGGGTCCACCATACAAACAGCCGGCAGCGCAGGCAGATAGGGGCGTGCCCTAGACGGGAAGCAGGGATTTCAACGCCACCGTCTCGTCCGCCAGAACGCCCTCCCCTGGATGGATACGAGCTGCCAGCAAACGGCGCACCGCCATATGGTCCTGCGGACGGTTGACAGAGTCGGCGCCGATGAGGCGGCCGTCTCGCAGGTAGAGCGCCGTGAACCGCCCCTCATCCGGGCTTCCGCGTACCACGGTCGTATCATGGCCGCGAGAGAAGCCGGCCATTTGCAGTTTGTAGGCATACTGATCAGACCAGAACCAGGGAACCGCGTCGTACGGAGCCGGCACGCCAGCGATCGTGGCTGCCGCCGCCTTTGCGAGATCATTTGCGCTTTGAATGGACTCCACCCTGACACATTTTCCCGTGTCATCCGCCCACGGATTGGGGTAGGACGCACAATCACCCGCCGCCACGATGGACGCATCGCTGGTGCGTCCAAAGCTGTTCACAACAATGCCGTTGTCGACCGCAAGTCCACAGCCGGATGCCAGTTCGACATTGGGCACGACACCTAGTCCGGCCACCACCATATCCGCAGCAAGATGCTCGCCTGTCTCAAGCTCGATGCCCGTTACGGCGTCTGCTCCGCAGATCCTGGCAATCTGACTGCCCATCCTGAAAGTCACGCCCCGCGCCTCGTGTACGCCCAGGAGAAACGTTGATACCAGTGGGGGCACCGCCCGCTCGAGCAGCCGGCCCTGCATTTCCACCACGGTGACTTCCAGCCCGAGCGCGCACAGGCAAGCCGCTACCTCCAGGCCAATAAAGCCTCCGCCGACAACAACCGCACGCCGGGAAACCCCTGCGCTTGCCTTGATGGCGCAGGCGTCCGCCAGATTGCGCAGGTAGTGGACTTGCGCAAGCCTTGCGCCGTCGCACTGCAGTTGCCGGCAGCGTGCGCCCGTGGTCAGCGCAAGATGGTCATAGCGGATTCGCTCGCCATCTGAAAGCGATAGTTCGCGGTGCGTGCGGTCGATGGCTTGCGCGGAGACACCCGCCTTAAGGACGATTCGCTCTTCATCGAAGCGTGCTTGCGACTGCAAGGGCAGGCTCGAAGCGTCGATCTTGTTGCTCAGGAAGCCTTTTGACAGCGGAGGTCTCTGGTACGGGGCGTGCGGCTCCTCGCCAACCATGGTGACCTCACCATCGAAGCCGAGTTCGCGAGCGGCAAGGGCAAGCTGCGTCCCCGCATAGGAGGCGCCTACGATGACAAGATGTGCCATGGTTTATCCTTGCGTTGTCGGTACGCGGACGACCAGGCCGTCCAGTGCATCGCTCACGGTGATCTGGCAGCTCAGGCGGCTCTCTGGCCTGCGCTGCGCGGATACGCCGTCGAGGAGCTCGTCCTCCATCTGGTCGGCGTCGGGCAGCCGGCCGCTCCATTCTTCATCGACATAGACATGACAGGTTGCGCAGGAACAGCAACCCCCACACTCGGCATCAATGCCGCGAATGTTGTTGGCGATGGCAACCTCCATCAGCGACTTGCCGTTTGGCGCGGCGACGGCCTTGCGGCTGCCGTCCTTCAGAATATAGGTGATCGTTGGCATGGCATTCTCCCTACGCTAGCATCAGAATATGTCGAAGTACTCGCGTTGCTCCCAATCACTTACCTCGAGATTGAACCGTGCGATCTCTGCTTCCTTGATGTGACAGAAATAGTCGATGAAGTCGGAACCCATGCCGTTGCGCAGGGTTTCGTTCTCACGCAGACAGCCAATCGCTTCTTCCAGGGTGCGCGGAAGGTTGGGCGCCGGTGTCTCGTAGGGAGAGTCGGCGGAAGGTCCCGGGTCCAGTTGCCTTTGAATGCCATCCAGCCCGGAGATGGCTTGCGAAGCAAGGTAGAGATAGGGATTCGCGGCAGGCTCCCCGACGCGGTTCTCGATTCGCGTTGCCTGGTCTCCCGGGCCACCAAGCACGCGCAACATGGCCCCGCGATTGTCTCGCGCCCAGATCGCACGATCGGGCGCGAGCGAGTACGCCCGATAGCGCTTGTACCCGTTGATGGTCGGCGTCGAGAACGCCGTCGCCGCGCATGCGTGGCTGAGGAGCCCGCCGAGATAGTGCTTCCCTACAGCGGAAAGCTCGTCAGCCGCGCCGGCGGGCATGAAAGCGTTCGCACCGTCTTCCCGCCGCTTCAGTGACTGATGCAGGTGCCATCCGCTGGAGACCACATTGCGGATCTTGGGTCTGCACATAAACGTTGCATGGTAGCCATGGCGCTTGCAAACCTGCTTGACTGCACTCCGGAACAGCACCATGCAGTCCGCAGTTTCCACCGGCGTTGCCGGCGCGAAGGTAAATTCGAACTGACTCGGACCGAACTCGATTTCGAGCGAACGCACGGGCAGGCCGAGCTGCTGGACGTTGCGGCGGATCAGCTCGATCACCTCCTCCGTCGCGTCATATCGCAACTCCGTGAGGAACTGATAGCCGTGGGAGAGCAGTTCAACGTCGGGCGGCTCGCCCGGCTGGCCAGCATCATCCGGAGTCATGTGCTCGCGCAGCAAGCGGAACACGTGAAACTCGACTTCCAGCCCCGTGATCAGTTCGTAACCAGCCTTTGCCAATTGCTCTTCGGCGCGCCGCAGAATGGGGCGCGTGGCAAAGGGCAGCGGCGTTCCGTCATGGAAGTGCGGGTCGCAGAGAATCCATCCCGTATTCGGCGCCCAGGGCAGCACCTTGAACGTAAGCGGGTCCGGCACCAGCGTCACGTCCGCGCCGCCTTGCATGCCAGGGATATTGAATCCGCCGCCCGAAGAGAACACGGGGAACACAGTGCGATGCGAAGTGTCCTTTGCGAACAGCGTCGTGGTCACGTTGATGCCGCTTTTCAGGGCCTTCTGTGCCTCGGACGCGACCAGCGTCTTGCCCCTCAGGATGCCGTGCTGGTCCGGGAAGGAGAATCGAACAACATCGATATCTCCGCTGGCGAGCCGACGAATCACGTCGTTGGCTGCGCGGGCGTGGGTGTCGGTCCAAAGGCCGAAGTCTTCTACAAATGCCATATGGGTCGGGCGGTCCGCGTCTGCGACACGGACTTGCCTCCTCGGTTGTCAGTGATTTGTCTTGTGCGCGCGCGGATTACTTGCGTTGCGAAGCCCATTCCGATTCCTCGCGACGCATCGCATCCGCGCCACGCCAGTACTCATCGGCGCCGAGGCCGTCACTGACACCGTCGATCGAAGGCGGTCCGCTGAGCGCACTGGCCTGCGCGGCATCGATCATCATCAGCGTCTTTTCACCGCGCTGGTTTGCCTCGATGGCTTCGACCAGTTGCTTGCGAAACGCAATGATCCCCTTGTCGGTGGTGCCGAGGTGCTCGCGGGTTCGGTCCTGGATTGCGCCCTGTGACTCGACCGCCCATTGGTCATGGACGTTGATGTCACTGCCCATGCCAGTGTAGGTTTCGTTGCGCTGCTCGTAGGGATTGAAGCCGTAGTCGTTGTGCTTGTTCTGGCGCGGGCGGTAGTCCGGCAGCTCATAGAGCGCCAGGCGCTGATCGCGCATCTGCTGCTTGTTCACCGGCTTTGTGAAGCTCGTGAAGATGGCATACCAGTAGCAGCTAGTGTCGTCGATGGGCACGTGCCACTGCGCAATCGTCATCTCCGCGCTCATGGGGATGATGAACGCTTGAGGGAACACCACATTGGTCACGCGCACGTGGCGCTGTTCGCCGCCGAGTTCGCGCAGGGCCATCAGCCGCATGCCGTAGTCTGTCGTGGCGATGCTGATTTCGGGGCACTCGAACTCGCGAAGAACCTTCGTGATTGGCATTGCCGAGTCGGCGGATGCGCCCCGGAACTGCCTGCCATAGCTCTCGGAAACATCCTCGTCTTCGAAGAACCGGTGCAGGAACGACGCATGCGCGGGATCGATGCCGACCTCAAGCGCCTGCAGCCAGTTGCACTCGAGCAAGCCCTTGAACGCGAAGGTGTACTCGCCCGGAGCAACGAAGCAGTCAAAGGCCGGAAACGCCGGCGGCTCGCCTTCGCCGATAAAGGCGAACAGCATTCCGCTGCGCTCCACGACCGGATAGGCCTTCTGCTTGATGCGCTGGCAGAGCTTGCTCCCCGCCGGCTCCGCGGGCGTCTGGAGGCATGTGCCGCTGGCGTCGAACAACCAGCCGTGGAAGGGACAGCGCAGGCCACCGTCTTCGAGGCGGCCGAAGCTCAGGTCTGCGCCGCGGTGAGGGCAATCGCGATCCAGCATCGCGTAGCGCCCCTGCTCGTCGCGGAACACGACGAAGTTCTGGCCCATCAGGCGCACCGCACGAACCGGCCGCTCACCAGCGAACTCGTCCACCAATGCAACCGGTTGCCAGTACTGGCGCAACAGCTTGCCGGCCGGTGTCTGCTCGCCGACGCGAGTGATGAAATCGTTCTGTTCCTTGGACATCATGGTGGGGAATCTCCTACTTGGGTGGGTTGCCAGCGAGAGGCGTTCATCGCGTCTCTGTATGCAGCATACTATTTACTGCATGCAGCAATCGCAAGACACGTCATGATTGGCAATACCCGAATCGGCGGACCCGTTCCTGATAAATCATCGTGAAAGTCATCCTAATATGTTGATTTTTAAACGTTTTATACGGTAATACATCGATCACAGAGCGTCAGCTAAGCGTTTACCCGCTGATGCCAAGGAGTAGATCGCTGCATACAATGCACGTCAGCTAGATGAAATTATTGGTAAGGGTCTGCCGGGCTTGCATGCAGGGCCCGCCGGGGGAGCGCGGCACCGCTGAACTGGCGCGGCCACAGGACGATTTCGGAGGCGGTGCGATAAGAAAGGACTGGAGGGCGGCCGTCGCCGCCCAGAGGACAGCGAGGCCAGGCGAGGGATATCCAGGTGCAATCGGTGAAATCGCACCGGTCGCAGCGAATCCGCAGGACGCGGAAGGATCAGATGAGGGTGAACCGTGTGGCGCCCGTCTAAGGGGCAAATCCCGAGAACGAGGCGAAGGCATCCACGGGAATCCTGGGTTGCCGGGTGCTCAACTCGGGGGATTCCGGATCCGCATAGCCGAGGGACATGCCACACAGAACGAGTTCGTTTTCCGGTATCCCCATGCACTTACGCAGGACAACATGAAACTTTGCAAACGATACCTGAGGACAAGTGTCGAGCCCGGCCGCCCTGGCTGCCAGCATGATGCTCTGAAGGAACATCCCGTAGTCGAGCCAACTGCCCTGCTCGAGTCGCCTGTCGATGGTGAAGACCAGCCCGACGGGAGCATCGAAAAACCGGTAGTTACGCACCGTCTGTCGCACCCGGGCTTCGGCATCCTCCTGCCGAATTCCCAACGCGCCATAGAACAAGCGCCCGAAGGCACGCTTCCGGGAAGCGTATGGCTCCAGACCCGGGTCTGGGTAGTAGCGGTACTCCTCACTATGTGCTTCCGCACGATCATGAAACGCGGCATGCAACTGTTCGGCAAGCGCATCCTTCGCCGCGCCGGCGACGACATACACCCTCCACGGCTGCAGGTTGGCTCCGCTTGGCGCATAGCTGGCGGTATGCAGGATTTCACGGACGACGGCCTCAGGGACGCCCCGGGGCAGGAATCGACGCACCGCGACGCGACTCTTGATCACCTCGCAGACAGATACCGGACTAGCTCCGCTCGTCATGATTTCCACTCCCTGCGTGTTCGGCTTTCGCCTTGTCGAACAAAAAACTTGCCCGCTCATGGCTGCGTTTCATGCGATTTCTTCCGCGGCGGCTTGCGCCGCTTGCTCGTCCTGCCGCCGCGTCGCCGGCGGATGCTGCATACCGATACTGCACAGGGTGCTCCTTTGTTTCAGTCCTCATCGTCAGGGGTTGCATGCCGGGCAACAGGCAGCGCTGGCTTCACAGCCGAGGTCAGTATAGGTAGCCCGCAGGCGCAAATATTGCACGGGAAGAGCAGGCATTCTCTGGCAGTAGCGTCGACGCCGATGGGCAGTGGAGATCTTGGCGCAGCTCATTCGCATCGTGCCGTATCAGTTACAGGAGGGCGTCATGGTACGCATCGCCAGTAATCTTCATCGCAGCCGCGTGGTTGGCCGCTGGGCCAACACCGAAGTGGAAGTCGTCGAATTCGACCAGCTCTCGGACATCGCGCGCCCCCTCGGCTCCGGCCGCTTGAGCCTGCGCGCCGCGCTTCGGGAGACCGGCGGCAAGATAGATGCACGCCACCAGCCCTCCAGGCCGCTCGAAGGCGCCTACCGCGGCAACGATCACCTCAGCCTGATCGCGAAGGACGGCGAAGCGTACGGCCACACACAATTCATCAAAGGCTTCAGGTGTGTCGCCGTCCATTTCCCGGACGAGTTGCTGAGGCAGGCGTGCGAAAGCGAGGAGACACCGCCTGCCTTCACGACGCGGCTGATGTTCGAGAACAGGGCAATGTGGGCGATCGCGGACAAGCTCGCCATGGAATGCGTCACGCCGAAACTGGGGCGCCAGCTGTATTGCGAAAGCCTGGTCGGGCAATTGGCGGTGGAGATTGCGCGCTTCAAGCAAGGTGACGCGCTCGCAGCCAACAAGGGTGGACTCGCCCCCTATCGCCTGCGCCGGATCGTCGACTATATAGAAGGCCATATCGGCGAGGATATCTCGATGCTCGAACTGGCTGCCCTAGCCGAACTGAGTCTTCCTCACTTCATGCGCGCATTCCGCGCATCGACCGGTGAAGCACCGCTGCGCTTCATCATGAAGCGGCGCGTGAAGCGCGCGCAAGCGCTGCTGCTGGAAACGGACTTTCCGCTCATCAAGATCGCCCACGACTGCGGCTTCGCGGATCAGGCGCATATGACAACATGTTTCCGCCGTCTCGAGGGGAATACGCCGGCGCGCTTTCGGCGGGATCGGTCTTAAGAGCCGCGCCGCCGGGCGCGGGGCGATTGCGGCCGCCCCGCCGGCCATTGCCCAAACGGATTCAGCAATCAGCGCCGCTATGGACCTCGCTTCCGTAGCTGCTCGCTGCGCGAGCATCCGAACCTCGCCGGCAACCACGGCGAAGCCACCGCCATGCTCGTTCGCGCGCGCCGGCGAGGATGTTGGCCTGGAAGGCGATGCCCGCGGCAGGCCGCGCGAGTTCCTGTGATTGTTATGGAAAAGGACCCGGGCTCAGCCACAAGCTGAATGAGAGATACGGGGCCTGCGACGACAGCGCTGCCTACCAAGGGACATTGTCGCCACCCACCATCGCCAGATCGGTGCGGCGGCGCGCCGGAATCAACCGGGCACGGCCTGCGCCGAGCCCGCACAGCGCGGCGGCGCAGGCGATGGCCAGGCAAAGACAACCGACAAGCCACCAGCCGCCAGCACGCGCGTGCAGCAGGCCGACCACTACCGGCCCCAGCGCGGCAATCGCGTAGCCGACGCTTTGCGACATGCCGGACAAGCTCGCAGCCACCGCTCCATCCGGCGCGCGCATCCCGATGACGGTGAGTCCTAGCGCCAGCAAGCTGCCTTGCGCGACACCCAGAGCGACGGCCGCGACTTGCAGATTGCCGAGCGGAAGGAGCAGGCAAGCCCACAACGCGGCAGCGCATGTCAGCGAGGCCACCGCCATCCCTGCCCTCTGGTCGCGCGTGCGGCTCGCCCATATCGCCACGGCCAACGATGCCGGTGCTTGCACAATGACGGAGAGTGCGCACATCGTGCCGGCCGAGACGGCGTCCAGCCCCCGCCACTGAAGCAGCGAAGGCAGCCACCCGAAGACGATGTAGGCGAGCGAGGACTGGAAGCCCATAAACAGCGACACCTGCCAGGCAAGAGGACTCGTCCAGACCGCACCATGTTGAACGCCGGGCGTCGCCAAGCCGGGCTTCTCGTCGTTGCGCACTCCGAATACAAGCGCGCATCCGGCTGTGGCCAGGCCCGCCGGCGCAGCCCATGCAGCCAGAGCCAGCTCCCACGACCCGTGCAGCTGTTGCGCCATGTGTACGGTCAGGCCCGACGCCAGCGCAGCGCCCGCGCACAGCGCCATCGAGTACACGCCCGTCAGCAAGCCAGTTCGCTCGGGAAACCGGCGCTTCAAATACCCAGGAAGCAGGACGTTGATAACGGCGATCCCGGCGCAAGACAGGGCCTGACCAAAGAAGAGCCAGGATCCCCCGCCCGCACCACGGAGCAGCAGTCCGCAGGCCGTCAGTCCAAGGCATGCAAACAGGCAGGTTTCGTCTCCCATACGACGCACAAGCGCCGGCGAGGCGAGGCCGAACAGCGAGAAGCAAACAGAAGGCAACGCAGTCAGCAAGCCAGTACGCCATCCGGCAAGGGTCACGCTATCCTGGATCAGGCTCAGCACCGAACCCAGGCTGGTCATTGGCGTGCGCAGGTTGAAGCCGATTACGGCCAGACAAAGCAGTACCGCCACGCCGCGTGCGCGGGTGCCCACGGGGAAGCGACCGCCGGCTTGTCTGAGGGATTTGTGTTCCATGACTGGCTGCTGACAATGTGGACTGCGTGGACCACCTGGATCCTCAATGGACCGAATGTGGGGGACCTACATGGATCCGGCGATCGCGAGCGCACGCGTCATCGCCGCGTCCCTTGCGCTTCCCATCGCCGGGGCGTCTGGATGCGTCGGTGCAAACGTGATGGTGCTGATGTCGGTGATACCGATAAAGCGCAGCCACGCGTCCAGATAGGGCTTCTGATGATCGAATCCAGCGAGGGGTGTACCCGCCGAATAGTCGAAGGAGCTCGCATAGATGACCACCGCGCGGCGCCCATGGACGAGACCCTCGTAGCCCTTCTCCGGTGTCCATTTGAACGTGAGCCCCGGCTGCGTAACCACGTCGATGTAGTGCTTCAGCCTATAGGGAAGACCGAAGTTCCACATTGGCGTGCTGATCACCAGCGTGTCGTAGGCCAGCAGCCGAGCCGCCTCCTGCTTGATGACCTCCCACGCGCGCGCCTGTGCTTCGGTATGCTCGCGGCGAGCGAGAACAGCATACTTGGCGTTGAGGATGTCCTCCCGAATCTCCGGCAGGTCGAGTGCCCAGAGATCGAGCTCGTCCACGCGCCCGCCCGGATGGGTCTGCAGGTATTCCTGGCTGAATGCGCCCGCGACCAGCCTGGACTGGCTGCTCTCACGCGGGGACGCCACAATATGAAGAACGTTTGACACTTCCGCATCCTGTTGGTTATTTGATACTCGGTTCGCGCGATGGCGCTCGAAGCCGAATATAGAGATTCGGCTTCGACCCATCTTTCGCCACAGCGGCGCGCTTTTCACGGGCAGATCGGCGCCGCGCATCCGGGCTTGCGAATGTCGCCCGGCTCAGAGGTCGAGCGTCATCGCATCGTCTTCCGCCCAGCCGACACAAACACAGGCCAGGGTGTCTTCCTGGCGCCGGACATCAGACAGGAAGCGATCTCTGTGGGACGCGGCACCGCTCACGACCTTGGTAGCGCACAAGCCGCGTTCGCCGCGCTTGCAGCTGTGCGGCACGGGAATTCCCACCGCCAGCGCTGCATCGAGTTTTGTCTATCCAATAGTACGGGCTTGCGCCACCAGCATGACAGAACTGTAATTAAATCGACGCCGAGTGGTCAGCATTGTTCGAGTAAGAACCCATCGAATGCAAGCGACTCTTTTCGTCAGGCCTGCATGCGAGAAGACCCTGTCGGCAACCGAGGTTTAGCGCCATATTTGCAACCTGCCAGCGCAAAGCATGAACCAATGGTATGGTGCCGACCCCGCCTCGCACTTCTTAGGTAGCCTAACCACGTGTATCGCGGTCAGGCTGGCGTTTCCTGTTACATCGGCGCGGTTGACGGATGCCGTCGTCCGCTTCGAGATGGCGCTACCGGAAAGCCTGTCTGCACGATGTCGCGGTAGACCTATCGGCGAGCCCAAACTGTAGACCCAAAGCCCGGAAGCAGATTTATGATGATGGAAAACAGTCACCCGGTAGGTGACCCATTGAACGAAGCCCGCAACCCCTCCCCTATGCGGGCTTGGCTAGCGGTGGGTTCCGTAACCGTGGGCGCCTTTGCGTTCGTCACAACGGAATTCTTGCCGGTCGGACTTTTGCCACAAGTCGCCCAGGAGTTCGGCGTAACGCCTGGCACCGCTGGCCTCATGGTCACGATCCCTGGCGTGATGGCAGCCATCTCCGCGCCGGGCATGATGCTGGGGGCTGGACGGGTCGATCGCCGCTATATCCTGCTCATACTTTCGGTGTTGCTGCTGACGTCCAATCTGATATCCGCATTTGCACCCAATTTCGCGGTCATGCTGATCGGGCGCGCCACCCTCGGTGCAAGCCTGGGAGGCTTTTGGACTCTCGCGCTTGCCGCCGCGGGAAGGCTGGTGCAGCCGCGCGAAGCGGCGCGGGCGACTGCGATGATTCTGGCAGGGGTCACGTTTGCTACAGTGATTGGAGTCCCGTTCGGCACGTTCATCGCCAGCCTTGCGTCGTGGCGGGCATCGTTCATAGCGACCGGTATACTCGTAACCGTGGCCATGGTAGCCCAGGCCATCCTCGTCCCATCACTGCCCTCGAAAGCTGCGTTGCGCATCGCTGATCTGTTCGCGCTCTTGCACCGGACGCACTCGCGCAGAAGCTTGATCATGGTCGCCTTCATCTTCGGCGCTCACTTTTCTTCCTATACGTTCATTGCCCCTTTTCTGTTGCAATACGCCGACTTCAGCACCGAAAGCATTACTTGGGTCTTACTGGGCTTCGGCGCCATCGGCTTCGTTTCCAATTTCGCCGTCTCGGCAACGGTAACGCGCAACCTCAAGGCGTCGCTGGCTGCGATGGTCTTGATGCTGATGATCTCGCTGTTGATGATGCCCGCGCTGCGTCATTCTGCCCCGACAGTGGTGGCGATCGTTCTTGCGTGGGGCATTGCATTCGGCGCGATTCCACTGTGCCTCAGCTTGTGGATTCAGAAATCGACAGCCGATCTACCGGAAGCTGGCTCAGCACTGTTCGTTGGGATAATCCAGGTCGCGATCGCGGTTGGCTCGTCTCTCGGAGGCCGCGTCGTGGACCGGCTTGGCATTCCAGCGGACTTCGAACTCGGTGCGGTCCTCGCACTGGTCGGCCTTGCGATGCTCGGGAGCTTCCTCACCCGTCAAAAGGACACTGGCTCAACTTCTGCCCCGGGAGAAAGGCTTGGAACCAGACCGGACTGCGGCCAAAGCGTATAAGTAGCGTTTCCAGCAGCAAGGCACTGAAGTGAGTGCCTTGTTGAGGAACATCTGGCGGCGTAAGCTCTCTCAGGCCCCGACCGCGGTTCAAGCTGGCCCCAAGATTTGGGCAAAGTATCGCTTCGGCGCACCTGCCAAGCCCTTCGCCCACAACCACCACCACCACCACCACCACCACCACCACCACCACCAGCTGACGGTCGTCGTGCACCTGGAAACCGGTCGCAAGCTGCTCTGCGTCAATCAAGTCTTCACAACGCATGCGCCTGCACTGTCGGCCAAGGAAAGCGACGCGATGCTCGACAAACTCTACCGGCGTATCAAGAATCCGCGCCCGGCGCGATGTGCGTGACAAGCTCGCACCCTGAGGACTCCGCGGCCCAGTAGGGTGCGGCAGATTGCAATCTCGTCATTGAATAGCCATCGATCCGCTACCGTTGTCTGAATATACTGCTCTCCACGTAGACGCTAACTTGTTCATCGATCCGGATAACGCCTCTGATCACCGCAATCACAATCATGTTCACCGTTCACCGGCATCTCCAGCGCCGCTACGGGAGATTCCGCTAGCGCGGATGCGCCACAAGATGGCCGCAGTCGTGTAACTCGCAAGCGCGACCCCTTCACGGCCGGTGCGCATAGCAGTTCAAGCGCGTCGTCCATCGACAGCGTGCGATTGACTTCGCTCGGCTCATATTCAAATAGACGATAAGTACGGCATGCTCCTGGCCTTCAGGCAGAGCGCCAACCATGGGAAAGCGGCGGCTGCGCTGCCGCTGGAGCGGGTACTTTATGGACGCTCCCAGATCATCGGGACCGTAAAGAGATCGCGGGCACAATCCGCCAAGTATGCGATGGTACGTCGCCTTAGCGAACGGCGGCTCGATCATTTCACCCCGGATGGCCTGACGTCAGTGGTCTGCAGCGTGTTCCCGCCGTCGAACGCTGCTGATGCGCATCGGCGCATGGAGTCCAACCGGAGCGTCGGCAGGATCGTTCTCACGACCTCGGGGACCTGGCATGAGTTGAGTTGCTCGCGCGTTGCTACTCCCGGCATTCTCGATGGGAATCGGCACAAAAGGGATGTTGTCGAATTTCCAGCGAACAAGCTGCGCCCCCTAACTTTCGTCACTGTCCCAGCTCTACGGCGTTTCACGTGATGCAGGAAAATTCAATTTATTGCAAACTACATTGAGGCCTGGCACCATGAACTCCAGCTCTACCCAAATCGCCATCGTCTATCACAGTGGCTACGGACATACCGCCAAACAAGCGCAGGCCGTCGCACGCGGCGCAGCCAGTGTTGATGGCGTGGAAAGCCTGCTGATCAGTGTCGACGAAATCGATCAACACTGGGACACACTGGAAAACGTGAATGGCATCATCTTTGGCGCGCCCACCTACATGGGCAGTGCATCGGCGCAGTTCAAGGGATTCATGGACGCTACTTCGCGCCATGTCTTTGCCAAGGGCGGCAAGTGGGCCAACAAGGTGGCGGCGGGCTTCACCAATGCGGCTTCGCGTTCGGGCGACAAGCTGGTCACGTTGCAGCAGATTGCAATCTTCGCCGCCCAGCACGGCATGCACTGGGTGAACCTCGGCCTGCCGCCGGGACACAACAATTCGAAGTCGACGGAGGATTCCCTGAATCGTCATGGCTTTTTCCTGGGCGCAGCGGCCCAGTCGAACGCTGATGAAGGATCCGATGTGGTACCACCCCTCGCGGATCTGCGCACCGCAGAACACCTGGGTGCACGCGTTGCGGGAGTGGCACAGCAACTGGCCATGGGGCGTCTTGCCCTGACATCGTTGGAAAAGCGGGCCTGAAGCCCTTCACCTTCCTATCTTCTCGTTGCGGAAAGCCTGGAATTAGTCATGATCGGCTAGATTCACATACCGGGGTGGGATCGCGTGGGAATCTGATGTCAGCGAACCGATACGCCCGCGACTTCAACGGTGGCGAGTCTCCAGTATCAGCTCTCCCCCTTGCGTCTGTGACCGGCAGTGCCTCGGATCAGCGGCCAAGTGATAACGTTCCCCTTTTGCACCGATGTTCATCTCTCCGAATAGTCTTGTGAAGTAACTGAGGCAGAAGGTGTGCCGGCAACAATTTTGGCATCTTCCGTCTCGGGCTCCACCCGCTTGCTGACCGCAATAGACTGCGCGAAGATGGGATGGTCCTCATACGCCGCCCCTACGACAGCGCTGTCGGACAAGTAGAACTGAGTTTGACTCCGAAACCGATTCGAAAGGACGGGGGACACCGATATCACTCACGTTGGCTGCCGCCCCAATCACGGCGAGCATATGGAACGCCGGAGAGACATGGCGCCGCCTACCTTGATCTGATGGAAAATTGCTCCCAGGAACAGGCGGGGGAACGCCAGACATCTGTCCACCTGTGCGCTGCGCGCTACTCCACATAGACACCACATACAGAAGTGCTCGCAGTTGTTGGTCAGCAGCCGGTAGTGGTTTTCGCCCAGCCGGGAGCGAGCCCGGCGGACGACTTCCGCGCCTGTGTACTTTGGGGAAAGGCCCGGCTCAATCCACACTTTGTGGCCGCAGGCAAAGCGCGCTACCGGGACCTCTTCGATGGGCCCCGCGAGCAGGGCACCCGAGAGCCCTGCATAGTGCACAACCTTCCCGTCGCCCACGTAGAGGCCATGATGGGTATACCCTCTGCGCGGCGTCACGAGTTGGGCTCCTAGCGGCGGTTCCGCACGCATCGAGAAATCACTCCATCTCACTGCGGCTCCGGTGTTCCCTTTCCATTCCAGATCTCGCCCTCCTCCAGCACCCGCAGCAAGTGGGGCTGGATATCCAGGGGCATCTCGCCGATTTCATCCAGGAACAATGTGCCGCCGCTCGCGGCCTCGATTTTCCCGGCGGCCCCCGATTTGCGCGCACCCGTGAAGGCACCATCCGCATAGCCAAAGAGCTCGCTTGCAAGCAGGTCCCGCGATAGCCCGCCGCAATTGTGAGCGCGACAAACGGGCCGTCGGCGCAGGCGCTGGCCTGATGGATTCCCTGGGCAAACAATTCCTTGCCGACACCGGTCTCGCCTAGCAGAAGCACCGGAACCTATCGCCTCGGCGAGAACTCGCCGCGCAAAGCCAACTTTCGCCTGATCGCGGCCACGCATCGCAACCTGAGGGACGAAATCGCGGAGGGGAAATTCCGCATGGACTTGTTCTATCGGATTGCCGTGACCACTGTTTCGATACCACCGCTGCGTGACCGCAAGGACGACCTGCCTGTGCTGATCGCTCACTGGTTGACCCATCTTTGCGAGCGCTACGGCCTACCCGCGACTTCGTTTGACGACGAAGCCTATGGGTGCCTTCTAACCTATGATTGGCCAGGTAATGTGCGCGAGCTGCGCAACGCGATTGAAGGCTCCCTGCTGATGGCGCAAGACGATGTGATCACCACGGACAAGCTGCCACCTGAAATCACCATCGGGTCGATCCTGAGCCGAGGTGGTGCTGGGCAGGAAGCGACGCCACCATTGAGCGCAAAAAGCTGTTCACTGGAAAAGGCCGAAGCCGAATCAATCCGGGAGGCGCTCGCCTACAACGGCGGCAATCTGACCAAAACCGCTTTCCAGTTGGGCATTGCCAAAAGTACCTTATATCAAAAGATCCGCAAATATGGGTTGCTCCAGGCTGTGAGTGAAACCCGCGGCAGACAAGGAAGTGGGTTGCTGGAGTAAGCCCAGCAGCACGTCGAGACCGTACCGTGACAGAATCCCTACGCCAAACGCTGAAGCAAATGTGGCGCGGACGATGCCAGCAACGCGACCCCGGAGGCGGCGAGCAGGCTCAACACAATCTTGCGGAACGTTGCTTCCGAAATGCCAACATACAGACGCGCGCCCAGGAGAGTGGGAATTAGCATCGCCGGCCCGACGATGGCAAACATCGGCAGCATTTCACGTGTCACGATGCCCTTTTCCACGTAGATGGCCATCGTCACAAGCAGCAAGGCGAGATTGAAGTTCTGAATGATCGCACGCTGTTCATCCTTGTCGAATCCTCGCAACGTGCACCACAACGTAGGAATCGTGCCGGTGAAGCCCCCGATGCCACCCATGATCCCCCCGACGCCACCCACGATCCCGTCGGCTACCCTCCCACCCGCCGTGATTGTCGGCAGGTTTCGTGCCGCAAGCATTGTGGGGCACCACAGCACAAGGAACGTACCCAGGAGAGCCTTGAAGAGTTGAAGGTCGAGCGCCGGAAGAATCGCGACGCCAATAGGTATGCCCACCAGGCCGCCGATCAAGAAAGGCAACAGCCTGCCCAGCTTCAATCCTCGGCGCATGGTTACCGCGGCGATGATCTGCCCCGTCAACGCCCCAAAGACAGCCATTGCCGCGGCCAGTTTAGGATCCAGCGACCAGGCCCAGAACGACATTGCAGTGAGTCCAAAGGCGAAGCCCGAGAGCCCTTGAACGAAGCCCGCAACAATGGCTCCAATTGCCACAACCAAGATCACTGCATCCATGCGTAAAGGCCTATTCTTAATGGGGAGTCATCTGAGAATGCGCGGTCAATCGATATCTTCAAGCCGTCCCGTAAATTCGACAAGACAGCCAAAGCCGCCATGGAACAGAGCCTGGGTTGGTCGCCAGGACGAAATGACCCGATACGCAGACACGCCACCGACAGGCGATATTGTCCGCATAGAGGCGACCAAGCGCTTCGCCAAAGCCTTTGGACACGCCATAGCAGCTGCAGGCTGCTGGGTCACGGAGCGCGCCTGTAAAGAGCCAAAGTCCTCCTTCGCGGCGTCGGCGCGCCGTGGAGATGAGACCGGTGCATATGTAGCCACTGTAGTCGACCATGTCATCTCCGTGGTTAAATGCCTGGAAATCTATTGTTAAGCTGAACTGAATGATCCGCATCGAGGACTTGCAGCTTGTCTCCGCGTTGGCACGAGCGCCATCGGTCAGCGCCGCAGCGCGGCGCTCGACGTTACCTCGCCAGCGCTGTCTATGCGCCTACGCAACTTTGAGACAAGGCTCGGACTTGCGCTTGCCACGCGTACCGCTCATCCGCTCAGCCTGACCCCGGAAGGCGAGCGCTTCGCACACGAAGCTGAGCTGCTGCTACAGCAGTTGGAGTCGCTGCCTGAGACCTTCCAGCGCGACGACCAGCCGTTGACACGCACGGGGTGCCGCAGGTGCCCCGCGATTTGCTGGCGCATGCATGCATCTGCATCCGCGAAAACGATGAGGGATGGCCACCGGCGAGCTGAGCTCGAACCGCTCGCACGCGGTGATGCCGGCCTCACGCAGGTACCGGTCGGCCTGCTTGTATCCATATATCTTCTTTGGATTAAAGAAAGACTTGCATGGTTTATCTTTGCTCCGGCGTGACCCACACTTCCGCATACGCTCCCCTAACGGCTCTGGTGCAAATCGTGGGGGCCGGTGGGTGATGCTCGGGCTTTTGGCTAGCGCGAGCCCGCAATGAGTACGCTGAGAGACATCGACTGGTTGTTCAACGGGTGGCACTTCGACCGCGAAGTCATCGTCCTGTGCGTGTGTTGGTACATGCGTTACAAGATCAGCCTTAACAGGCGATCAAAAGGCAAGAGCTCGCTCCAAAGACCATTACGCTGGACGGTTACGTGGCGTCCAAGTCTATCAATTTGCCGTCTGAGCGAGCTCGCGCCCGCTCGGCTGATCATTAGGAATTTCATCATGAAGATTGGATTTGTAGGACTTGGCTCGATGGGTGCCGCGATTGCGATTAACCTGATCGAGTCCGGGCATGACGTACATGTCTTCAATCGCAATCCCGCCCGCGCCGAACCTCTGCGTGCGGCAGGTGCGAGCATCGCGACAAGTCCTGCGCAGGCGGCGATGTCGGCCGACGTCGTGTTCACGATGGTGTCCGACGACGCCGCGCACGTAGCGGTCACCTTCGGCGAGGCAGGTATCGCCACAACGCTGAAACCGGGCGCGTTGCACATCTCAATGAGTACCATCAGTGTGGCAACCGCACAGGACCACGCAGCGAAGTACCGCGGAGCCGGTCTTGGCTTCGTGTCGGCACCGGTGTTTGGCCGGCCCGATGCAGCGGCGGCGCGCAGGCTGTTCATTATGGCCGCTGGTGCGGATGAGCACCTCAAGGTTGCCGTGCCGCTTCTTGAGCTGCTTGGGCAGTCGGTCGGCATTGTCGGCGAGGATCCCTCTCAGGCCAACCTGGTCAAGCTCATCGGTAATTTCATGCTGTCCGTGATTATCGAAACATTGGGCGAGGCATGTGCGGTTGCGGGCAAGGCGGGCCTTGACCCTATGCGCCTCGTTGAGTTGCTGACGAGCGCAAATTTCAATGCGCCGCCGTACAAGATCTATGGCCCGCTGATTGCATCGCAACGATTCCAGCCGCCTGGCTTCTCGTTGCCGCTTGGCCAGAAGGACAACCGCCTGATGCTCGCGGCCGCTGAGGCGCTTGGCGTTCCCCTACCGCTTGCGAGCCTTGTCCATGACCGATTCCTGAGCTTACGCTCACAAGGTATCGGCGCTGAGCATGACTGGTCCGCGATTGCGCTTTGTGCCTTGACCGACGCGGGCTTGAGCAAACAACTCTACGGCGGCTGAGCGTAGTCGATATGAGGCGGCTTGCCTGGGAAACCACGGTTCTTCCTAAGGTGCCGTCCCGGCTTGTGGTGCAATTCAGCAGGGGGCGGGAAGCCGCCCCGTTTCTGGAGCCGAGCTTGTAACGCAGCTACCCACGCACGCAAAGGACTAAAACTTCGCGATCAAGGTGGCGCCCATTGAACAACCTGTCAATGTCTTTGCGTTTACCCATCGGCTCGCGCTCTCCAAAGTATCAGACTGACACGTCCGAATTGCACCACAACCCCTGCAGCCACGAACAATGAAGGATCATTGATGACACACTTTGCTTTCACGCCCGGATCCGTCGCCGTTATCACGGGCGGCGCTGCCGGCATTGGGCTCGCCGCTGCCAAGCGGTTCGCGCAGCGCGGACTTCGCGTGTGCATCGCTGACCTCGGCGCGAGCCGACTCGCTCGCGCTGCCCAAGAGGTCGCCGTTCTTGCGGCCAACGGAACAGCCGACGTGATGGCGTTCGAGACGGACGTCAGCCGCCTCGAAGACCTGCGTCGGCTCGAAGCTGCAGTCCAGAATCGTTTCGGCGGCACAGATGTACTCGTGAACAACGCCGGCATTCAGCCTGGCAGCGGCCTGTTCGGGCCGGCCGCGAACTGGGAACGGGTGCTTGACATCAACCTGTGGGGCGTCATCCGCGGCACGCAGACCTTTGTGCCTGGCATGATCGCGCGCGGACGCCCGGGTCTGGTCATTAACACCGGCTCGAAACAGGGCATCACCACGCCGCCTGGCGACCCGGCCTATAACGTCTCCAAAGCTGGCCTGAAGGCCTTTACCGAGGCGCTGCAGCACGAGCTGCGCAATACGCCGAACTGCCGGATCAGCGCTCATTTGCTGATTCCGGGTTTTGTTTTCACGGATCTTGCTGCCCGAGGTCGTACCGAGAAGCCGGCCGGTGCCTGGACGCCAGAGCAAACCGTCGATTTCATGATGGACCGGTTGGGGGCCGGTGACTTCTACATTCTCTGTCCCGACAACGATGTGCCGCGTTCGCTCGACGAGCGACGCATCCTCTGGGCTGCAAGAGATATTGTCGATAACCGGCCGCCGCTTTCGCGCTGGCATCCGGATTACGCGAAGGCATTCGAGGTCTTCAGCCAGAAGACAGACTGATGATCGATTGCGCTGTACGTCGAATCCGACGACGGCGAGCTATGTGTCGATGCCGTGTCGGCCGCGCAAACACGCAGGACATTGCTGCCCGCTGCGGTCGACGGCTACTCGGCGCTATGGGACAAGCCGATCAATGGAGCCGGCGCCTGGGAGACAAATCCCTGGGGATGGGTGGTGGAGTTCGGGAGGCCCAACGAATGACACTATTCGTTTCTGAGATCCATCCCAAGGCCACCAGCCAACTCACAGTCAATGACACCGGCTGCATATGCGAAAAGCCATGCTTCCGCTTCCTCGGCCGTCTTGGGGGGCTGAATCCAGTCCGGCGTAAATCGAACCCCGACACTCTGATCCGGACCGGAAATCTGCACCCGGCCATAGTGTTCACCAGCATTGACGCCATCTGGCATGACAAGCCTGACCTTGAACCCTTTGTACGACTGTTCTCTTTCGCGCATGCGAATCTCCAAGAATGTGAGACGAGCCTAGCAACCAGCATCACGCGTGAAGTTGCGCCGAGTCAAGTCACATCAATGCCAGTTTGTGGACGCGGCAGCACAACGGTTCATCGAATTGACCCGCCGGGACTGGCGGATTGGAGAATGAGGTGAGAACGTATCTCACGGTGAATGAACTTGCAGAACTAGGTGGTTGCCAGCCTCGTAGCCACACGTGCATGAAGCGCTGGCTTAAGAGGCGTCCCTGGGTTGCCAAGCGCCGGTTTCTGGTTGGGCCATCGGTCGAGTCGGTTCAAGAGCCTTCGGACGTGGGAGCGCCTGTAGTAGTGCCCCCAGCCCCGCAGGATAGGATTAAGACGTTCGATCAGTTTGCGTGCCAGGGTCGTCGACCACACCGGGTCGTCGAGGCGCTCGCGCTTGCATGCCCCGTCATGTTGCCTTTTCGCCTTCTGAACCGCGTCGGCAGCCGGAATAACACAACGATCGCGGCTCCATGTCTGGCCCGAACATTCCCCTACCGACGCTTCGCAGACCACCTCACGGCGGTCTGCGCACGGCTCGGGGCCGATGTGGTTCGCTCTTCCTTCATCGTAGTGGACTTGCACCACCTACTCCCTGCCGGCCTCCCGGCGCACTCAGAATTTGTGTCGTAGCCCGGCCATGACGCCCAGGCGGCTGCCGTAGCCGTAGAACGGCGTGACGAAACTAGCCTGGCCGCCCAGCGTGCGCCAGGCCCCCGAAAGGGTGGTGTAGTCGCTCTCCACGTACACATCCGTGCGCTTGCTGAAGGCATAGTCGAGCATAACCGAGCCGGTAAAGCGGTTGCCAGAGTCGCCGCTATGCTTGAGCCGATCGTAAGTACCCAGCGCAATCGCAGACCACGCCGAGTTGAACACGTACTTGACCCCGACGTAGACGGCCTGGTTGCGATAGTCGGCAGTGTTGAACTTGCTGCTGGTGTAGCCCAGGTAGAGCGTGGCGGGCCCCGCGTTGTAAGTGCCGCCCAGCGTTCCCACCTTCTGGTTGCTGTTAGGCACGGTCACCCCATAGTAGCTGCTGGTGTCGCGCATGATCTGGTAGCCAGCGCCGACCATAAAGGGGCCAGCGGCATAGCTCAGGCTACCCCCCGTCGAGGACGATCTGGCGATGCTGCCGGCGACTTCGCCAAGGGCATGTTGGGCTGCGATGCTGAATCCGCCGAAGATGCCGGTGTATTTCACCATATTGTCCTGGCGGACGCCGCCGGTGTAATTGCCGCCCTGAAACCCGACGATGGAAAGATTGGCCAGCGCCATCGCGTCATAGCTCGCCATGACTTCATGGATCACGGTGAACTGGCGGCCCAGTGTAACGGTGCCGAAATCGCCCTGAAGCCCGACGAACGCCCTTCGGCCGAACAGCCGGTTACCTTGCAGGCTCTGGCCGGAGTCCGGAGCGAAACCCGATTCCAGCACGAAGATCGCCTGGTAGTTCTTGCCAAGCTCCTCCTTGCCGAGCAAGCCCCAGCGGCTGCCGGTCAGTACACCGTCGCTCATCTGCAGCTTGGAGTTGCCGGCGGCGTTCTCATTGGTACTGTAGCGGATGCTGGTATCCACCAGGCCATACAGCGTAAGGCTCGACTGCGCCAGCACCGGTGTCGCCGCTGCTCCCAGGAACAACAGCGTGGTAGCTTTCTTCATCATTCACTTCTCCATCCTCTGCCGAAAAATCGTTGTCGTTATCGTGGTCTTTCATTCATAGACGGTCTTGCATCCATGCCTGCCGCATGTCGCACGAATGCAGAGCGCAAGCGCCTCCCTGCCGGCTCATTCGATGAGGGCGAGATGGGCAATTCACGTGGGAATCAGATCGTCTTTGGTACCGCGCTGCCGCGCGATCTCAGTCGGACAATGGGGAGCGTTGCGCTATCCGCGGCGCGGCGGGAATGGGAGCTATTGCCATGGACGGCAAGCCCGTCGACGGCAGACGCGTTCTGATAGTTCCATTTGTGTCTCCGGATATCGACAGACTGCTCGGTAAAGCGAGCGCTGCAGCTTTTTTGTGTGCCGCTAGTCTGCGAGATTGACGGGTGACGAACAATTGAAAATAACTGATGCGTGTATTCCTTGCGGTTATCTCGCTAGCGCCTTTGCACGCGCCGCCGGAATCGGTGCTCGCGTTGGCTGGCGTTCCCATTGCGCATCGGGCACCGTAGTTGGATGCCAATGATGCCGCCTGCGGCAGCCTGCGCATGACGTGGATACGCCGCGGACTAGCCGCGCAACCTCACCGACTTGGCTTGAACAACGTTGGCGGGGCAGCGTACGTGCCGTGCGTGGGGTAAGCCGGAATCGATCACTTGCCGCCGCCGGCCGGTTTGGCATGGAGCAGTTCCAGGAAATACAGCGCTGCAAGACTCGGCGGCCGGTCCTGGCGAACGATGCTGCCATAGGTAGCCAGCTTCTGGCGGATCGGATACGCCACGATCTTTAACACGTGATGCTGGGCGTCGCGTCGAGCCACAGTCGCGGGAATGACACCGATCATCTCCGAGCGCCGGATCAGGTTGATGGTGGTGAGTATCGAGCCTGTCTCCACCAGCCCACGCGGCAAGGCCGTGTGGTGGTCGCGAAATTCGCGCTCGATGACCTCGCGCATGGGGCTGCCGCAGGGTTGCAGGATCCACGGGTAGGCCTGCAGCGCGGCGAAGTCCACCCGCTGCTTGCCGGCCAGGGGGTGATGGTTGCCGACGACCACGGAGAGGCCCTCGTCATCGATGGCTCGGAACGTGCAATTCCGTGCTTCATCTCCCACCACCCGCCCGATCACGACCTCCAGCACGCCTTCATGCAACTGTGCAAGCAGGCGATCGCTGGTGTCTACCGCGATCTCGATCGCGAGCAGCGGGAACTTCGCCTTGAGCCCTACCAGCGCCTCGGTCAGCCGCCCGGGCGACGCCGCCATGATGCTGCCCACCGCGAACCGCCCCGCGCTGCCGAGCCGCAACTCACCCAGATCGCGATTGAGTGCTTCCATGCTGCCGCGAATGCCCCGGAAGTAGCCCGTCACTCGCTCGCCTGCCGGATTGAGCAGCAGGCCTCGGCCCACGCGTTCGAAGAGACGCTGCCCCAGCGCATCTTCGAGTTCATGGAGCATTTTCGTTGCCGCAGGCTGTGTGAGCCCAAGCTCGTCGGCCGCCGCTCTAAGCGTCTTGCGCTCCTCGATGGCCAGCATCAGCGCGATCTGCCGCATGCGTAGCCGATTGAGCAGCAGCGGGGTTGAATCCTGCTTGTCGATGGAACCCAATCCAATCACTCCTGGTTATAGATCGATCAAGTTCTTTCAATATACCGAGATCAATCGCCCGCCTACTATACGGTCAACCGGCGCGGCGTACAAAGCAAAAAATCAAACTGGAGACAACTCATGAAAGCGGTGATCGGCACGACGATCGCCGTCGTGCTTTTGCTCGCGGCGTCCATCGTATCGGCGCGAGACTGGCCGACGCGACCCGTCCGGATCCTGGTGGGATCCGCCCCCGGTGGCATAGCGGATTCAGTCGCGCACGCCATCGCGGATCAGTTGGGCCCCATGCTCAAGCAGCCTGTATTCGTCGAGAACAAGCCGGGTCGCTGGAACACGCTGGCTGCCGAGGCGACTGCCAAGTCGACCAACGGCCACACGCTGGAGTTGGGCATCGGAGCCGCCCACACGATCGTCCCTCACCTGCTGCCTCTCGGCTACAACGGCAACCGCGATTTGGTGCCGGTGGTCTTTGTGGGCGATATCCCTAATGTGCTGGTAGTAAGCAACGGGTTGCATATTGATTCGCTACAGAAACTGATCGTGCTGGCCAGACAGCGCCCTGACCAGCTTGGCTACGCCAGCAGCGGCTCGGGTAGCGTCCAGCACATCGCGGCGGAAATCCTTCAGGATGTGAAGGGCCTAAGTATCAGGCAGAGCCCCTGCCGCGGCAGCGGCACGGCTTTGTCCGGCCTGGCTGAAGGGCAGGTTCAGATGCGTTTCGACACCATGCCAGCCGTGCTTGAGCAGATCAGGAATGGAACGATTCGGGCACTTGCTGTCACGGCAAGCCAGCGCAGCTCGCTATTGCCGGATGTACCGACGGTGGCAGAGGCTGGTGCCCCTGATCTCGAGATAAGCGCCTGGTATGGAATCTACATGCCTGCCAGCACACCGAAGTCGGTGCAGGACACGGTGCACGACACGATCAGCACTGTGCTGAAAACACCGGAACTGATCGGCCGGCTCCGCGCCATTGGCGCCGAAATCAGTCCGATGACCCAACTGCAGTTTATGGCCTTCCACGCCGCGCGATACCAGCGCTACGGCAACATCATTCGCAAGAATCACACCCGACTGGACTGACCCCATGATGTCTTCTACAAAACCCGTGGTCGCGCTCACGCTGGGCGATCCCGCCGGCATCGGCCCCGAACTGATAGCCAAGCTGCTGGCCAAGCCGGCAGCGGCGGCCATGGCCAATATTGTCCTGGTCGGCGATCGCTGGCTGTGGGCCGACGGACAGCGCACCGCGGGCGCCGAGGTGGCAACGGACGAAGTGGCTTCGCTTGCCGACGTCCGGGACAGGCCCGACACGGCGCGGCCCGCTTTCCTCGCGGTCCAGAGCATCGTAGCCGCCGACGTGCAGCGCAGCCGGGCCGGAGCGCCGGGCGGCCGGTCGGTGCTGCAGGTACTGGACCAGTGCATGGACGCGACGCTCGCCGGCGACATCGACGCGATTTGCTTCGCGCCGCTCAACAAGCAGGCCATGAAGCTCGGGGGCCTGCGCCATGAGGACGAGCTGCATCACTTCGCCGAGCACCTTGGCGTGACCGGCTACTTCTGCGAATTCAATACGCTCGGCGATCTGTGGACCTCCAGAATCTCGTCCCACGTACCGCAGAAGGACGTTGCCGGCCACCTCAGCGTGGAGCGCATCGAACAGGCGGCCGAACTGGTGTATCGCTCGCTACTGGCCAATGGCGTGACAGCGCCGAAGGTGGCGGTGGCGGCCTTCAATCCCCACGGCGGAGATGGCGGCGTGTGCGGCCGCGAGGAGATCGACATCATCGAGCCGGCGGTACGCGCGCTGCAGGCCCGCGCCTGGCCAAGCGACTGTCCCTTCCACGGACCCTTCCCGGCCGACACCATCTTCCTGAAGGCACTGGCCGGGGAGTATCAGGCCATCGTCACCATGTACCACGACCAGGGCCAGATCGCGATCAAGCTGCTGGGCTTCTCGCGCGGCGTGACGGTGCAGGGTGGCCTGCCGATCCCCATCACCACGCCAGCCCACGGCACCGCCTACGACATCGCGGGCCAGGGCAAAGCCAACGTAGAAGCAACGTGGCAGGCCTTCCAGATCGCTTGCCGCATGGGCGCCGCGCATTATCAGCGGGCAGGCACTCCCGCATGAACCATTCCAACTCCGGAGACCCAATGACATCCCCCCTCAAAGCCGTACTGGTCGAGAAATTCGGCAATAGCTTCAGCGGCTATCAACTGGACACTGGTGCGCTGGCCTTCCGCGCGCAGCTGCCGGCATACCCCCACGAATTTGTCGTGGATTCTCGCGGCGCGTTCGCCTACGTCGGCCACTATGGCGTGCAGACCTTTGCCCACGAGGGTCTGGGCGGGCACGAGGTCTTCGTGGTGGATATCGCGCGCGGCGAGCATGTCGCCTCGCTGGATTGCGCCCCCTATCACCGTATCCACGGCCTGCAGATCGACCGCCAGGATCGTGTCTATGCGCTGAGCGAACATGACAACATGCTCCTGGTTTTCGATCAGCCCCAGGAAAGCCGGGTGCCGGCGCGCACTGTGCCGGTAGGCGGCGTGAAGAGCCACCTGTTCGTCGTGCGCCGCGACGGTGAAAAGGCCTATGTGACCAACCTGCAGTCGCACAACGTCACGCTGGTGCATCCGCACGATCCTTCACAGGCGCCGGTGGCGGCAAGCGTCGGCGGGCGGCCCGAGGGCTGCTGCCTGAACCACGACGAATCCATCCTCTACGTGGCGAGCCGGGATGACGCCACCCTGTCGATGCTGGACGCGTCCAGCATGCAGCTGCTGGCGACCGTTCCCACCGGCGAGGACCCGACCCGCATCTACCTGTCGCGCGACAACCGGCTGTTCGTCACGAACTACGGCGAACGCAGCATCGGCATCTACGACCCCGAGACCCTGGCCGAGCTGCATCGCGTGCCGACCGAGCACAAGCCCATCGCACTGGCATTCCATCCGACGGAGTCCTTCGCCTATATCCCGCTGAACGATAACAGCGTCGCGAGGCTGGATCTGAAGACGCTGGTGCTTTCACACGCGTTCCCGACCGGCAAGGAGCCCGACGGCCTGGTAGTGCTGGGCGGCTAGACGGCACCGCCGAGGCGGCAACAGGCCACAACACAAAGAGAAAACAGGCGCCGCGTCGGGACTCCCGAACGGGCGCCATCGTGGAGACAACATGACAACCCTCAATTCAAGCGAGCGGGCGAACCTGGCCGCGTCGGCCTCCGTGGCCGCGATTCCGCGCAAGCGCTGGCTACGCATCATCCCGCCCATCCTGCTGGCCTGCATCATCTCCTACATGGACCGCGTCAACATCGCCTTCGCCATGCCCGGGGGCATGAGCGCCGGGCTCGGCATGACCGCTAGCATGGCAGGCCTGGCGGGCGGCATCTTCTTCGTCGGCTACCTGTTCTTGCAGATTCCCGGCGGCCGGCTCGCGGCGCTGGGCAGCGGCAAGAAATTCATCGCGTGGTCGCTGGTGGCATGGGCCGTGATCTCGGTGCTGACCGGCCTGGTCACCGAGGTCTGGCAGCTCCTCACGCTGCGCTTCCTGCTCGGCGTGGCCGAGGGTGGCATGCTGCCCGTGGTGCTCACCATGGTCAGCAACTGGTTTCCGGACCAGGAGCGCGGACGGGCCAACGCCATGGTCATCATGTTCGTCCCGCTCGCCGGCATGATCACCGCCCCGCTGTCCGGCGCGATCCTGGCAACGATGGACTGGCGCTACCTGTTCTTCACGACGGGCGCGCTGTCGCTACTGTTCCTGTTCGTCTGGATCCCGTTTGCCAGTGACAGCCCGGAGAAGGCGAAGTGGCTGTCGCCCGGGGAAAAGGACTACATCCTTTCCTCGCTGAGGGCCGAACGCAACGCGGCGCGCGAGAAGGCGGTAGTTTCGGCATCCTTCGGCGCGGTGCTGCGCGACCCCACCATCTGGCGCCTGATCGCGCTCAACTTCTTCTACCAGGCCGGCATCTATGGCTACACGCTGTGGTTGCCCACCATCCTGAAGAACCTAACGCACGGCGGCATGGGGCAGGTCGGCATGCTGGCCATCCTGCCCTATATCGGGACCATGGCCGGCATGTGGGCGACCTCCTACCTCTCCGACCGCACAGGCATGCGCCGGCACTTCGTAACCGGTCCGCTGCTGGGCTTCGCACTATGCCTGTTCCTGTCCGTACATTTTCAATCGTCCGTCGCACTGTCCTACCTGTTTCTGATCGGCAGCGGCTTCTTCCTGCAGGCCGCCGCTGGCGTCTTCTGGACCATCCCGCCCAAGCTGTGCAGCGCGGAGGTGGCCGGCGGTGCCCGCGGGCTGATCAATGCCCTGGGCAACCTTGGCGGGTTCTGCGGACCCTACGCGGTGGGGGTGCTGATCCAGCGCTACGACGGTGGCGTTGGGGTCTACTGCCTGGCCGGGGCGCTGGTGCTGGCCGCCGTGATCTCGAGCACGTTGCCCGCTCGTTGCGAGCGCTGAAGAGAGACCCGCCATGACGACGGCATCTACGTCCTCCCACCCGGCACGCCCCGACGACGAGCCAGTACCGATCGTCGACGCGCACCACCACCTGTGGGACCTGTCGCAAGGCCACTACCCGTGGCTACAGGAGGACTACGACCCACAACGCTTCTTCCTCGGAGACTACCGGGCACTGTGCCGGGACTTCCTGCCGGTTGACTATCGGGTTGCGGCCCGGGGCGTTCGCGTGGTTGCGACTGTCCATGTCGAGGCCGAGCGTTGCCGCGACGAGCAGGTGGCCGAGACGGCCTGGCTGCACGAGCTTAATGAGAAGCACGGCCTGCCGCGTGCGGTCGTGGCGCACGCCTGGTTCGATCGTCCGGACACCGAGGAACGTCTGCTGCAGCACCTGCAATACCCGCTGGTACGCGGCATTCGCAGCAAGCCCGTGACGGCGCCGTCGCCCGCGCACAGCGTGCGCGG
>NZ_BAAILO010000299.1:63415-112926 GCF_054589115.1 Cupriavidus sp. 8B
GCTGCGGGGATTCTCCCTGCTCGAGCGGTACGGGCTGAGCTGGGACCTGCGCGTGCCCGCCTGGCACCTGGCGGATGCCGCGGAGGTGGCGCGGGCGTTTCCCGGTGTGCCGATCGTACTCAATCACCACGGTTTCGCCTGGGACCGCAGCGAGGACGGATTGCGCCGTTGGCGTGCATCGATGGCAGTGCTCGCGCGGGAATCCAACGTGCACGTAAAACTCTCGGAGTTCGGACTGCGCGACCAGGCCTGGGATTGGCACGCCAACGCCGCCATCGTGCGCGACACCGTCGCCATCTTCGGCTGGCAGCGCTGCATGTTCGCGAGTAACTTTCCGGTGGCCGGGCTACGGATCAGTTACGGTGATCTGGTGCACGGGGTCCTGCGCATGCTGGACGGACTCATGCCGTCCGAGCGACATGCCGTGATGTGCGGGAACGCTTTGAAGTTCTACCGCATTGATCCCTCTTCCCTTCCCTACTCCATCCATGATGAGGTGAGCAACTGATGGCTCCCGTCATCGCCTATGACTCGCGGGCGTCCGCCTTGGCAAGGCCGGTGCAGAGCTGGAGTGCCTGGCCTCGGGGGGCGAATGGAGCGCGGGTCCGGTCTGGATGCATGAGGATGGCAGCGTGCTGTGGAGCGACATCCGCGGCAACTGATGCGGTCAATCGAACTGTATCCCTTCAACCGTATGCGCTCAAGCGTGATCTGTTGCGCCCATCGTTCTATCGCAAGCAGCTTGCTGCGCGGTTCGACGCGTGGCGCATTTTCACTGGCATCACCCGCCTGCCGATACTGCGGCCCGTGATCGTCAACGTGACAACGCCTGCGGTACTCCACTCACTTCGTCCCAACTATTATGCAAGTTGCAGTGGCGGTGGCAACAAGCCTGCCATCCTGCAGCAGTTCCCCACTGACGTTGCACACTTCCTTGCCCCGGCGAACCAGGCTGGCACGCCCAAGCAGAGGACCGGTTCGCGCTGGGCGCAGGAACGAGACATTGAGGTTCAGCGTGGCGCAAAATTCATGTTCGGCCAGCGTGGCCGTAACCAGGAAGGCCGTCGCATCGTCCAGCATCGCACTAAGCATGCCGCCCTGCACTTGCCCGGCCGGGTTCAGAAAAGCGGCGGTCGCCACATACTCCGATTCGAGCGTCCCTGCGCTGAGATCCACTGCGACAATCCTTCCGCCCAGCGTGGTCGAAATCGGCGGTGGCGCAATGGCGCCACGCTGCAGTCTGGCGAAATAGCTATCCAGCGACATCGTCATGAAATCCTCCCGGCTCTCGCCATCAGCATCCCCTAAACCGCGGCGCGCGCTTTTGCTGCCATGCCAGCGCGCCTTCACGCAAATCATCCGACGCGTCGGCCTGTGCGATATCGCGGGCTATCTCGTCAGCGTCCAGCCTGCCCGCGGCAATCTGGTTGAGATGCTTCTTCATGCCCAGCAGCGCGAGCGGCGCCATGCCCGCGAGCGTGCCACTCAGTTCCACGACCATCTGTTCCAGTGCTTCGGCTGATGAAGCCAACCGGTCCAGGAAGCCACAGGCCAGCATCTCCTGCGCATTGAACTTGTCTGCCATGAGCAGCAGCCGCTTGGCTGTCGGCAAGCCCAGCCTCGACACATAACGCTCCAGTCCGCTACGGTAGAACAGCAACCCCAATCGCGCCGCCGGCACAAACATCTCGCAGGCGGGCATCCCGATGCGAAAGTCGCAGGCCAACGCCAGGTCCGTGGCGCCCCCGTACACGCCGCCGTTCAGCACGGCGATGGTGACGGGCCGCGCCTGCTCCAGCGCGTTGGCCAGTGCCTCGAAGCGTGCGCCGGCGTCGCCCGCGGCCACATTGCCGATATTGAAGCCGCTGCAAAAATGCCGGCCCACTGCGCCAAAGCGCAGCACGCGCACCTCACGGCGGGCATCGATGGCTGCCAGGTGCGCGCGCAGCAAGTCAAGATCTTCAAGCTCAAGCCGGTTTGCTACCGCCGGACGCCGCAGCGTGATGGTGGCCACATGGCCGTCGATGACAAGCTCGGGCGCCTGGCCAGTGACAGTTGTGCTCATGCGGCCTCAGTGAAAGCCATAGATCTGCATGGTGGACTCGCCCGCCTCGACGCGCGCAAGGATTGCCGCCTCGTCGGCTTCGCGCCGCCGGGCTTTTTCCACTACCTCGGCGGCCCGGCCGCGCGGCAGCACAACGACACCGTCGCCATCGCCAACCACCAGGTCGCCCGCCGCGATCCGGCAATCGCCAATCAACAACGGCTCATTGAGCCAACCGATCGCGCCGTAGTCCTTGCCGGTGCCGCGAATGCACAAGCCGCGCGCAAAGACCGGGAATCCGATCTGCTCGAGCAGCACGCCATCGCGCACGCACGCGTCGATCACCAGGCCTGCCAGGCCGCGCACCTTGGCGGCGGTGGTCATGATCTCGCCCCAGTAGCCATGTTCGTAGACGCCGCTGGCGTGGACCACCAGCACGTCGCCGGGCCGGGCGAGGTCGAGCGCCCGGTGCAGCCAGAGGTTATCGCCCCCGGGAGAATGCACCGTCAGCGCCGGGCCACACAGGCGGAACTCAGGCGCGACCGGCTTGATGGCCGAAGGCAGCGCGCCGATCTTTCCGCCCGCCTCGTGCAGGGTCGCGGTCGGCAGCGCGCGCGCCGCCTCGACCACGTCAGGCGCCACGCGTGTGAACTCGCGGCGGGTGGTACTTTCAGCGTCATGCTCTTTCATGCTCATGCCTCCCTGGTCTGCAACTGGTGATAGCGGAACTGCCGGCGCGCTTCATCGAGCCGCATGCCGCCGCGCACCGCTTCGCGGATCGCGTTCTCCGCTCGTTCCACCGCTTCCGCTGTGTCAAGCACCCTGGCTTCGTGTTCCTTTGGGATCACCACCACGCCGTCGGCGTCGCCGCGCACGATGTCGCCGGGCTGCACCCGCGCGTCGCCGATGTTGACCGGGATATTGACGGCTTCGACCTGCACCCGGTCCTTCCCGGTACGCATCCAGTGGTCTTTACTGAACACCGGGTAGCCCAGCTCCGTGCACAGGGCGACGTCGCGGCACACGCCGTCGATCACGGTGCCGGCGATGCCGCGGCGATGCGCGATCTCGGTCAGGATGTCGCCCCATACGGTGGCATTGTCCCGCCCGCCGTTGTCGAGCACGAGCACGTGCCCGGGGGGCACGTCGTCGATATAGTCGCCCACCGTACCCGGCGGATTGGATGCCGGACCGTACAAGAGCGTGTACGCGCGGCCAGCCATGCGGAAGCTGCCGCTGCGTGGCTTGATCCGGTAGCACTGGCCCACAATGCCCAGCTTGTCGAGGGCGTCGCTCAGGGTTGCGGTATCGAGCTTGCCGGCGCGTTCGACGTTGATATCCTTGGTATCGCTCATTCTCTCAATCCGTAAGCATGTGTTCGTAGTTTCCCCCCATCACCTCACTGATCGGGGTTCCCGCAAGAATCGCCTTGGCCATCCTGGCTTCCTTAGCAACGATGGACTCCGCGGCCTCGAGCACGCGCTCGATGTCGCGTGCGGCGATAAAGATCACCGCGCTACGATCGGCCAGCACGTAATCACCTGCCTTCACCTTGACCGCGCCGATCTGCACCGGCACGTTGGTTCCCTTTTCGACCACACGACCGCGAGCAGTGAATGCGGTGAGGCTGCGGCTAAAGATGGGGAAGTCGTAGGCCAGGGCTTCGTCTATGTCGCGCACCGGGCCGTCGGCCACCACACCCGCGACGCCTCTCGCCTTCGCGCCCAGCGACAGCAGCCCACCCCAGCTACCAGCCTCGATGCCGCTCTGCTGTTCGACCACGATGATGTGGTCCGGCCCCGCCTCCTCGATGGCCGTGCATCCCAGGTGACGGGGCGGGCCAGGTGGCGGCTCTCCGGTGCCGAGCCTGACGGTGACGGCCCGGCCCGCGATGCGGCCGGCGCCGGAGCGCTGCGGCAGCCCGGTAACCGCGCCGGGCAGTTGCAGCTTATCCAGCGCATCGGAAACTGCGCAGCAATCGAGCCGGCGCAGGCGTTGTACGTTGGTGTCTGTCATAGCGGTGTCCTGTAGTGAATAAGATAGCGGCATCACGGCAAGGTGCGCCAGGCGGCGAAGCACAGGCCGGTTCCGGTCAGTGCCGGGCTGCGGTAGCCGGGCGTGTAGGACACCCATTCGAGGTCCAGCTCCTTGACCGCTTCGACGACGATCAGCCAATTGCGGATTTCCGAGCTGCCGGCCTGCAACTGCCTCGGGTCCAGCGAAGCGAGATAGTCGATGTTCTTCTCGCTGATCGCTTTGATGATTGACTCGTCGAGCGCCTCGTCGACGACAAAGTGGCTCAGACCGCCGGAAGCCAGCACGCCGACGCGCAAGTCTTCCGGGTAGGCGGCGATGACCTCGCGCAGGGCGGCCCCAAGCTGCACACAGCGGCGCGGCGTAGGCTGGTTGGGCGGATCGAACGTGTTGACGATCACCGGAACGATCGGCAGGCTGGTGTCCTGCAGATAGCGCCGGTGGATAAACGAGAAGGCGTGGCCCTCGAACTGCCCGCGTTCCAGTCCGTCCATGGCCGCGATGTCGAAGTTGCGATCGCACAGCTCGCGGATCATCCAGCGTCCCATTTCGCCATGCACCGGGTAGTCACGGTCGGCCTCGGGTTCCTGGCGTGCCATGCGCGCCTTCTTGTACCAGCCGTCCGAGGTCCCCAGTTCGCTGCGGGCGTTGCGAATCGTCTCTCCGTAGTAGATGGCGAAGGCCGGGTTGTTGGTCGTGCGGAACAGCTCGGTCTGGTCGTCACCGACCACAAGCAGCACGTCCAGCCTGGCCGCCTGGATGCGCTCGCGCAGTTCATCCATGGCCGCCTCGACGCGGTCGTAACGCTCGCCCATCCGGTCGGGCGTTACCATCGCATCGGCCTCGGCGGGCGCGTTGGCGAGCAACGTCTCATACGTGGTGGGATTGCCAGCGCGATCGTAGTAATGCGGGTTCTTGGGATCGATCTGGCGGAAACCGTGTTGCCAGTCTTCGCGTTGGGAGACCAGCATGATGCTGTGCGACGAGCCGAATGCGGCAACGAGTCTTGCCATTGCTATGTCCTTGGAATCAAACAATAAAACCGGCACGCAACGCTTCGATGCGCTGCTCGGAATAGCCGAGTTCGGCCAGGATCGCCTGCGTGTCGCAGCCCTGCTCGGGCGCCGGACGGGCCTGGGCTTCGCGCGGATGGCGCGACAGCCGAATCGGCTGGCCGACCAGCGAGATGTCGCCGAGTTCCGGATGCGCCATCGGCCACGCCATGGCCAGGTGCCGGACCTGCGGGTCGGCAAAGACCTGATCGATGTTGTGGATCGGCCCGCAAGGCACGCCGGCCTTGAGCAGGCGCTCGGTCCATTGCGCGGTGGTCCGGCCCAGCAAGGCCTCGCCGATGGCGGCATTGACGCGCGCGCGGTTCTGTACCCGCTCCGGATCCGTTCCCAGGCCGGGCTCGGTCACCAGGTGCGAAACCTCCAGTGCCTCGCACAGCCGCGTCCACATGGTCTGCCCGATCGCTGCGATGTTGAGGTAGCCGTCCTTGGTGGCGAACACGCCGGTCGGCACGGTCAGCGGATGCTCGTTGCCGCTCTGCACCGGGACCTTCTTGTCGATCAGCCATTGCGCGGCCTGGAAGTCGAGCATGGCAATCTGCGCTTCCAGCAACGAGGTCTGCACCCACTGGCCCTCACCGGATGCTTCGCGCTCCAGCAGTGCCGTGAGGATCCCCATTGCGCAGAAGTGCCCCGCACACAGATCGGCAATCGGTATGCCAACCCGCATCGGTCCCTCCCCTGGCTTGCCGGTCACGCTCATCAGGCCACCCATGCCCTGGGCAATCGAGTCGAAGCCCGGCCAGCGCGCATAGGGACCATCCTGCCCAAAGCCGGAGATGCTGGCGTAGACCAGGCGCGGGTTGATCTCGCGCAGCGCCTCGGGGCCGATACCCAGGCGGTCCTTGACGTCGGGGCGGAAGTTCTCGATGAACACATCGGCGCGCCGGACCAGCTCGTGCAGGATCGCCAGCCCCTCGGGCGACTTCATATTGAGGGTCAGGCTTTCCTTGTTGCGATGCAGGTTTTCGTAATCGGCGCGGTTATGATCGCGCCCGCCGATCATGTCGTCGCCACCCGGCGCGCCGGGCGGGATCTCGAGCTTGATCACGCGCGCGCCCATGTCCGCGAACACTCGCACGGCAGTCGGGCCGGCGCGCACACGCGAGGCGTCGATAACGGTGAACCGGGACAACGCGCCTTTGCGCTCGGACTTGTCCTGCATGGATATCTCCTTCATGGACGTTTCTCTCAGGCAGGGGTGAACATGGGAACGGCGTGTCCGCCTTCGCTTGGCTTGAACACCACCTTGACGCGCTGGCCGATGGTGACAAGCGCAGGATCGCAATCGACCAGGTTGCTCATCAGCGTGACGCCTTCATCCAGGGTCACGAAGGCCAGTGTGTAGGCTGCCTCGCCGCGGCCCATGGTGCTGAACGAATACACCGTGCCGGTGCCGGCCGCGCCGGTCCATTCGGTCCGCTCGCTCAGGCAGTGGGGGCAGATGTCCCGCGGGTAGAAATGCGTCTCGCCACAGTCAGCGCAGGTCTTGACCAGCAAACGGTCATCGTCGGCCGCGTTCCAGAACGGCAGGCTCTCGGGCAGCGCGCGCGGCGCCGGAATTTTGCGCGGGCCGGATGGCGCGGCTGGCGCTGCAGCGGACTTGACAGCCGGCGTGGCCTGGGATGTGTTCATCGTAGTCATACCCTTTCCAGAATGAGCGTGGCCGCGGTATGGCGCGAGGCGAGCGCACCGCCAATGCCGCTGGCAATCGCCAGGTCGCAGTGCTTCACCTGCACGGCGGGATGCGCCTCGCCGCGCAATTGCCGCACCGCCTCGATTACCTTGGTGACACCGCCCCGGTTGGCCGGATGGTTGTTGCACAGCCCGCCGCCATCCGTATTGAAGGGAAGCCGTCCCACCCCGGCAATGAGACCGCCATCCGCGACAAACCTGCCGCCCTCGCCCTTCTTGCAAAAGCCCAGGTCTTCAAGCTGCATCAGCACCGTGATGGTGAAACTGTCGTAAAGGGAGGCGTACTTGATGTCGGCAGGCGTGACGCCGGCTTCGGCAAACGCAGCCGGGCCTGACCAGGCAGCTGCCGACCATGTCAGGTCGATCTTGCCGCCCATTGCATGCTTGGGCGCTTCGCCGGTGCCGCGCACCTTGACCAGCGGGCGTTTGAGCTGCTTCGCGATCTCGGGCCGCGCCACGATCAAGGCGCCGCCGCCGTCGCTCATCACACAGCAATCGAGCCGGTGCAGCGGGTCCGAGATCATCGGCGAGTTCACTACGTCTTCCACCGTCACCACGTTGCGCAGCATGGCGTGCGGATTGTGCTGGGCGTGATGGGACGCCGCCACCTTGATCCACGCCAATTGCTCGCTGGTGGTACCGAACTCGTACATATGGCGCTTGGCAACCATGCCGTAGAGGTTCTGCGTGGCCGGGCCGAAGGGCAGCTCGAAGGCAAGCTCCGGCGCGTCGGGATCGGGCGCTTTCAGTGACAGCGCGGCACCGGCGGCGCGTGGCCTGCCTGCCAGCGTAATCAGCGCTACATTGCAGCGGCCAGCAGCGATGGCTTGCGCCGCGTGCGCAACATGCAGGATGGGCGCCGAGCCGCCGCACTCCGTGGAGTCGACGTGCCGCACCTTGAGCCCAAGGTACTCGACCATTGTCGTGGTGCCCAGGCCTGGTGCATCGCCAGCGCAGAAATAGCCATCGATGTCGTTCTTGCTCAGGCCGGCGTCTTCCAGCGCGCCCTTGGCGACGTCCGCGTGCAGCCGTACAACCGACAGTTCATCGGCCTTGCGGGTGGGATGCTCGTACGCCCCCACGATATAAGCGCTTCCGTTCAGACTCATGGCGTTCTTGAAATGTAGGTGGGAAAGCAGGCGCGGGATGCGTCACTGCTCGGGGGTGAAGCCGCTAGCCTTGATCACTGGTCCCCAGTAGGCCAGTTCCTTGCGCTGGAGCTGGTCGAGCTCGGCGGCCGAACGGAAGTCCGGGTTCAAGGCGGCCTTGCTCATCAGGATGCTACGTACCTCGGGCAACGCCAGCACCTGCTTTAGCGCGGCCTGCATGCGCTCGATCTCGGCCTTGGGGGTTTTGCCCGGCGCCCAGACGCCGGCCCAGGCATCGCCTGTCGCAACCTTGAAACCCTGCTCCATGACGGTCGGCACATCCGGCATGACGGGTGAGCGCTTGTCGCCGAACACGCCGATCACCCTGACCTGGCCGCCGCCCTGATGCTGCGCGATGTCGCCCGCGGTCATCACGGCAGCCGGCAGCTGGCCGCCGAGCAGGTCGGTGGCCAAGGGGCCGTTGCCGCGGTACGGCACGACATTGAGCTGCAACCCGGCGGCCTTGGCGAACTGCAGTCCGGTGAAGTGGGTCTGGCCGCCGAGCCCCGCTGTGCCGAACACGCCCTCCTTCGGATGGCTCTTGACCCAGTCCACGTACTCTTTGACGTTGGTGGCGCCGGTCCTGCTGCTGACGGCGAGCGCCAACGGATACGACACCACCACGGCCACGGGCGCCAGGTCCTTCAGCAGGTCGTACTTGAGCACCGACGGTGGATAGAGCAGGCTCGGGAAGATGCTGGTGGCGTTGGGCGCGACCATATAGGTGAGCCCGTCCGGCGCACTGTTCTTCAGCACCTCGGTGGCCATCCGGCCACCGGCGCCCGGCCTGTTCTCGACGATCACCGTCTGGCCCAGCACGCTGTGCAGCTTGTCGGCGAGCACACGCGCCACGGTGTCCGTAGAGCCGCCGGGCGCGAAGCCTACCAGCAGGCGAATGGGAAGCTTGCTCTGGGCCTGGGCGCCAAACGCCAGTCCCAGGGCCATTACGCAGAACGTAGTCTTGATGGATCGGATGAAAGCCATGTCTTGTCTCCTGTCTGTCGTCTTTTTCGGGAAACGCTCGGCTCTACGGCCGTTGCGCAAACCTTTGCAGATGATGCGACGCGTCGCCGAAGAGCTGGTTGATGACCAGCAGACGCTTGGCGTAGTGGCCAGCGCGGCATTCGTCGGTCATACCCATTGCACCGTGCAGCTGGATTGCCCATTGGCCCACCTGGCGCCCGGCCTGGCCGATCACGACCTTGGCGGCAGACACCAGCCGGCGCCGCCGCGCGGGGTCGCCCCCATCCACTGCCATGGCGGCGGCGCAAGCCATCGATTTGCTCTGTTCGAGCGCGATCAGCATGTCGGCCACGCGGTGCTGGAGCACCTGGAACTTGGCCAGCGTCGTGCCGAACTGCTTGCGCGTCTTCAGGTGCTCGGCAGTGAGATCGATCAGCGCTTCCAGCGCACCGGCCGCTTCGGCGCACAACACGGCGCTGGCGCGGTCGGTGGCGGCTTCGATCAGCGGCAACGCGCGGCCAGCCTCGCCAAGCATGGCATCGCTGCCGACCTCCACGCCATCCAGCACGACATGGGCGGCCTGGCGGCCATCCAGCGTGGCGAAACCACGTACCGCTACGCCGGGGGTTTTCGCGTCCACCAGGAATAACGTCAGTCCGTCGTCATCGGCCACGTCTCCCGCAGTACGCGCAACCACGATGAATGCATCGGCGCCGCCGCCTTCGAGCACCAGCGTCTTGCGCCCCTCGATGCGCCAGCCATCGGCGCTCGCCTGTGCCCGGGTGCGCACCCGCGACAAGGCGTAGCGCGAGTCGGGCTCACTGGCGGCGAGCGCCAGCTTGCACTTGCCGGATGCCACCGCCGGCAACCATCGGCTGCGCTGCTGCGCCGTACCCGCCTGGTCCAGCAACTGCCCGGCCAGCACCACGCTCGACAGCCAGGCACCGCCGCCGAGGCACCGCCCCAGTTCCTGCGCCACCAGCATCAGTTCGACCGTGCCCTGGCCGCTGCCGCCGAATTCGCTGTCGAAAGGCAGGCCCAGCAGGCCCAGCTCGGCCATGCTGGCCCAGCGCTGGGCGCCAAGCTCCGGCGCTTCCGGATTGCCGCGCTGGTGCGCGGGGTATTCGCCATCGCAAAAGCGGCGCACCGCGTCTTGCAAGGCGATATGGTCGTCGGTAAAGGAGAAATCCATGGTCCGGTTCTGGTTCAGGCCGCGAGAAAGGCCTTGCTGATGAGGTTGCGCTGCACTTCGTTGACGCCGCCATAGATCGACAGCTTGCGCGAATCGAGATAATTCGCCGCCAGCGCCGCCACCGAGGGCGGACTGGCTGCATCGCCCGGCGTGCTTTGCTCGTAGCCTGGCGCACCAAGCAGCGCCGCTTCGTCAAAGGGCACGGCATGCGGCCCCGCCACCTCGACCAACAGTTCATAGATCGCCTGGCGCAGTTCGGTGCCGCGCACCTTCAGCATGGATGCCTCCACGCTTGGCACCCGGCTGCGCTGGTTGGCCCCGAGCATGCGCAGCGCGGTGTACTCCAGCGCCATCAACTCGATCTCGAACTGCGCGAGACGAGACTGCAGCAGTGCGTCGTCGCCCAGGCCCTGCTCATCGGCGAGTACGCGAGCACGCGCAAGCTGCTGCTTGCACGAGCCGATGCCGGCGATGCCGGTGCGCTCATGGCCGAGCAAGTATTTGCCGTAGGACCAGCCTTTGTTGACTTCGCCCACCAGGTTCTCGACCGGCACCCGCACATTGTCGAGATAGCACTCATTGAGGTCGGTGCCGCCTTCAAGCATGCGGATCGGCCGCACTTCGACGCCGGGCGAAGCCATGTCGATCAGCACGAATGAAATGCCCTCTTGCGGCTTGGCCGCATTCGGGTCGGTGCGCACCAGCGCGAACATCATCGAGCACCAGTGCGCGTATGAGGTCCAGACCTTGTGCCCGTTGACGATGAAATGCCTGCCGTCGGGCTCCAGCACCGCCGTGGTACGCACCGCCGCCAGGTCCGAGCCCGCACCCGGCTCCGAGAAGCCCTGGGCCCACCAGGTATTGCTGTGGCGAATGTCCGGCAGGTATTTGGCCTTCTGCTCCGGCGTACCGAATGCAATCAGCACCGGTCCCAGCATCTGGATGCCGCTGGCGATGATGCGCGGCGCACCGCCGAGCAGCGTCTCCTCATCGAAGATATAGCGCTGCAAGTGACTCCAGCCAGGGCCACCGTGCTCGACAGGCCAGCCAGGCGTGATCCAGCCGCGCGCCTCGAGAATGCGGAACCAGGTCACATAGTCGGCGTGCTCAAGCCGCAGCCCGAGCTCCACCTTGCGCTTGATGTCGGCCGGGAGCCGGGCCTTGACGAAGGCGCGGACTTCCTGCCGAAAGGCTTCGTCAGCGGCGGAAAATTCTAGTTGCATGGGTATTCCTCAGGCGGCGGGGTTGCAGACCACCAGCGCATCGAGCGCCAGCACGCGATCCGGATAGGCAACCAGCGGATTAATGTCGATCTCGGTAATCTGGGGACTGGCCCGCATCTGCTCGCCGACCAGCGCTACCACGCGCGCCACCGCCGGCACGTCTACCGCATCCGCGCCGCGGATACCCTTTAGCAAGGACGCGGCTTTCAGGCGCCCGAGTTCCTCCACGATGTCGGCCTCGGCCATGTCGGCGGGAATCAGGCGCACATCCTTCAAAGCTTCGATCCACACGCCGCCCAGGCCAACCAGCACGACAGGCCCCCAGTCGGCGTCGCGCTTGGCGCCCACCACGAGTTCCAGCCCGCGCGCGCCCATCGCCTCGACCAGCACGCCATCGAGCTGCAAGTCGGGCCTGTGCGATGCCACGTTGGCGTGCAGTTCGTGCCAGCCCGCCCGCAACGCCGCCTCGTCGGCCAGGCCGACGATCACGCCGCCGACATCGCTCTTGTGCGGCAGCGCGCTGGCCTGCGCCTTGATCACAACCGGGTAGCCGATCCGCGCGGCGATGCACACCGCCTCGTCGGCGCTGCCAGCGAGCGCCCCCTCGGGCACCGCGATACCCGCGGCCGCCAGCCAGGCCTTGCCCTGGTATTCCGCAAACACACCCGACGGCGGCACGGGAGCCGGCAGCGGCAACGCGCGCGCCGCACCCTGGCTGGCACGCGCGGCACGCTGCAAGGCCTCGCCGTAAGCCGCCACGCGCGCCAGGGCGCGCAACGCGCGGTCAGGCGAGCGGAAGAAAGGCACGCCGCTGGCGCGGATCGCATCCACGAAGAACGGCTCGATCGGGCCATTGTCGCCGGTGATCACCAGCACCGCCGGCTTGGCCGCCTGCGCAATGGCCGGCAGGATATGCTCGGCTTTATCGCGCTGCGCCACCTCCGGGCCGGCCGGGATGCTCAGCACCATGCTGCCGATGTGCTCGTCGGCCAGCATGGCGAGCAGGATCTCGCCGATCAGCCCAGGCTGGCGTACGCCGATCGTGGTGTAGTCCAGCGGGTTCTCGGCTACCGCATAGCCCGGCAGCAGGCCGGTGAGGCGCTGCGTCGTCGCTGCAGTCAGGGCGGGCAGTTCCAGGCCAAGCCCGTCGCAGAAGTCCAGCGCAATATTCTTCATTGCGCCGGACCCGGTCATAAAAGCCGGCCCGCCGCTGGGCGGAACCGGGAAACGCAGCAAGATTGCCGCTGCGTCAAAGAGCTCATCCAGGGAATTCACCAGTACCACCGCCTCGCGCGCCAGTGCCACCGAGGCGGTGGCATGATCGCCGGCCAGCGCACCGGTGTGAGACTGCGCCGCCTCGCGCGCCCTTGCGCTCTTGCCCGGCATCAGCATCACGATGGGCTTGCCGACGGCGCGTGCCTGGCGCGCCAGTTGCAAGAAGAGCCGCGGCCGGCGCACCTGTTCCGCATAGACCGCGATGACGCGCGTCTGTGGATCAGCGATGTAGTACGCCAGCACGTCTTCGATACCGACCGAGGCCTCGTTGCCCGTCGAGACGGTCGCCGTCAACGGCAGGCCACGGCCCATCACAGCATCGCGCAGGTTGGCAGCCATGGCGCCGCTTTGCGCAACCACGCCGATGCCCGGGCGGCCGTTGCACGGATAGGACTGCACCGGCTCGAAGGTCACCGGCACGCCGGCCTCGAAGTTAGTGAAACCCATGCAGTTGGGTCCCAGCAGCAGCATCCCGGCATCACGCGCCACAGCGGCAAGCGCATCCTGCCTGGCCCGGCCTTCCTCGCCCGCTTCGGCATAGCCGGAGGCAAACAGCACTGCGGCATGCGTGTGGCGGGCGGCCAGTCCACGCACGGCCTCTAGCACACCGGCCTCCGGAATCGCCAGCACAGCCAGATCGATCCCCTCAGGCAACTCCCCCACCGTCTTCACGCAAGCCCGGCCGTTGATCTCGCTGCTGCTGCGGCTGACCAGGTGGATGGCGCCCGCATAGCCGAAGCGCTCCAGATTGGCCAACACGAAACCGCCGAAGGAACGCGGGTCTGCGGACGCGCCGACGATGGCGATCGATTGCGGCTTGAGGATACGGTCTACCGGCATGGCGGCGAGACCGGAAAGATCGCGGACTGATGCAGGACTGCGCATGGAAATAAGGCCTTTTGAGATGGGGTTCCGGACGCGACCAGGAAGGTCTCAACCGAGGTGTTTGACCATTGTGGCATACCACAACACCGTTTTCAATACACCAGAAGCAACTATTGAAATCCATCTCTCAGTGATTTCCCTTAGTGATACTGGCTGGTAGCGATGCCTGGCCCGGCAGTCACCGAGTGATTTCAATCGATGGTGGCACAGATCCCGAAGATAGCGCGAAGGTCTTTGTTTATAAGGCATTTCCGGAGGAACCAGGATGGCTGTAGGTGCTCTCGGAAGTACTGGCAGCATGTCGATCAAGTGCTGTTTTCCACCCGCAACCCAGCAACAACCCAGCAGCAACTGCCTTTTTCCAGGCACCAGAAAAATATTCTGTTTGCATACCAGAAAGCTGTTGTTGTATATTTTTTGGCAACCCCGGTCTATCGCCGGCCGTGACCTTCAACGTAAACCGCTGATGACTTCAACCTCCGTTCGCACCCGCCCTCTCCCCAGCGAGGGGATGGCCTTGTCCGCGGCAGCCGATCCAGCGCCGCGCACGGGCCTCGCCATAGACATTCGCGCCACGCTGGAGGAGGAAATCGAAAAGGGCATCCTGCCACCTGGCAGCGCGCTGGATGAGCGTGCGCTGGCGGTGCGCTTCGACGTGTCGCGCACGCCCGTTCGCGAAGCGTTGCAGCAGCTTGCGGCGCGCGAACTGGTCTGCATCGCGCCGCGTCAGTGTGCAACGGTGGCGCGGCTTTCGATCAGCAAAGTGCGGGCAATGCTCGAATACGTGGGGGAACTTGAGTCGCTGTGCGCCAGGCTGGCCGCCCGGCGAGCCGACGAAAGCCTGCACGCCGCGCTCGATGCGGGCATTCACCACTGCCGGCAAGCCGCGGAGACAGGCGGCCAGCAAGCGTATGCGGCCGCCAATGCCCTGTTCCACGAGGCAATTTACGCGGGCTGCCGCAATACGTATCTGGCCGAGCATATCCGCCAGGCACGCAGGCGCCTGCAGCGCTACCGCACCCAGGATTTCCTGAACAGGAGCCAGATCGCCAGGTCCCTGAGCGATCACCAGGAGATCGCGCGCGCCATCCAGTCCGGTGACGAACTGCAGGCAGGCGCCGCGATGCTGTTGCACGTGCCCGCCGGTACCACCGGCTTTTCCGAGTTCCTGGCCACTGTGCCGATGAACTTCTTCGCAGGCGAAACCAGCACCGAAACTCCCTGACAGAGGCATTCCATGACACGTACGCTCCGCTCGCTCGATGTCCCCGGCCTGGCGCACAACGCGCCGATCCCGGTCGGCGCTCGCGTGGGCAACATCATCTGCTCCTCGGCGATTGCCGGCAAGGATCCCGCCACCGGCAGACTCCCGGCGGATGCCGCTGCGCAGGCGGAACTGGCTTTTTCGAACCTGCGGCGGCTGCTTGAAGTCGGGGGCGCGACCCTCGCCGACCTGGTCAAGCTCACCGTCTACGTGAAGGACAACAGCGTGCGCGAGGCGGTCAACGGTGAGTGGCTGCACTATTTCCCCGACCCCCTCGACCGTCCCGCGCGGCACATCGTCGTACACGACCTCCAGCACGGCATGTTGCTGCAACTTGAATGCATGGCCGTTGTGGCCAGCGAAACCAAAGGCTGAACCTCATGATCATCGATTCCCACGCGCATATCGTCATGCCTCCCGAAAGCTTCCGCTACATGGCGGAGCTGGTAGGAGGCCGTGCCAACCCGTCAACCACGCCGAAGGTGCCGGATGCTTCCGTGCGCAAGGTGGCCGAGGAACTGGTTCAGAGCATGGACAACGTCGGCACCGACGTGCAGTTCATTTCGCCGCGTCCCTACTTGCAGATGCACTCGGTCAAGCCCGGCCGCGTGACCGAGTTGTGGTCGCGCCATTGCAACGACCTGATCGCACGCTTCGTGGCGCTGTTCCCGGACCGTTTCCGCGGTGTCGCGGGATTGCCCCAATACATGAACGAATCGCCGGCGCTGCGTGCAGTGCCCGAGCTGGAACGCTGCGTCAAGGAACTCGGCTTTGTCGGCTGCCTGATCAACCCCGACCCGACCGAAGGCGAAGGCCCGACGCCTCCCGGCCTCGGTGATCCGTTCTGGTATCCGCTCTACGATGCCATGACCAAACTCGACGTACCGGGCCTGATCCACTCGGCCGGCAGCTGCAGCGCGCGCGAGTCCTATACCCTGAAGTTCATCAACGAAGAGAGCATTGCCATCGTCTCGCTGCTGGGCTCAAAGGTCTTTGACACATACCCGGGCCTGAAGATCGTCGTGGCACATGGCGGCGGCGCGATTCCCTACCAGATGGGACGTTTTCGCTCATGGTCGGTCCGCAAGGGCGATACGGTGAGCTTCGACGAACAGCTCAAGCGCTTGTACTTCGACACCTGCAACTATTCCAAGGAAGCCATTGAGCTGCTGCTCAAGGTGGCCGGCACCGACAACGTGCTGTTCGGCACGGAAAAGCCTGGCACCGGCAGCGCGCGCGATCCGGTTTCCGGGCGCGACTACGACGACATGAAGCCGGTGATCGAGAGCATTGACTGGCTCAGCGAGCAACAGCGCAGGAACATCTTCGAGTGCAATTGCACCCGCGTCTACTCGCGCGCATTCCGCAAAGACGAGGAGTGCTGAACATGGCCATGACCCGCGAAGACAACGAACTGCTCACCCGCGTGGAAAACGGCGCGCCGATGGGCGAGATGATTCGCCAGCACTACTGGATCCCGGCTGTACCCTCGGCCAAGCTGGTGGCGGACGGCGCACCGGTGCGCGTGCGGCTGCTGGGCACCAACTACGTGGCGTTTCGCGCCACCGACGGTCATGTCGGCGTGCTCGACGAGCAATGCCCGCACCGCAAGGCTTCCCTGCTGATGGGCCGCAACGAAGACAACGGCCTGCGTTGCCTCTTCCACGGCTGGAAGCTCAATGCCGGCGGCGAGGTCATCGATGCGCCGAACCACGTGGGCGATCAGTCGCAGTTCTGCAAGCACGTGCGCGTCAACCGCTATAGCGTGGAGGAACGCGGCGGCATTGTCTGGGTGTGGCTGGGCAAAGGCGAACAGCCGCCCAAATTTCCCGACCTGCCGTTCACCCGCCTGCCGGAAGACCAGCGTTCGGTCACCAGCCAGGAAGTGCCGACCAACTGGGTGCAGGGCGTGGAAGCCTCGATGGACTCTTCACACGTCGGCGTGCTGCATGAATCCACCACGCAGATTACCGCCGGCGCGGGCAACGAGCGCCTGCACATGACCCAGGCGCTGGCGCCGCGGCTGGAATTCGAAGACATGCCGTACGGCTACCGCTACGCCGCCGTGCGCGCCCTGCCCGACGACAAGATGTACGCGCGCGTCAACAACTTCGTCATGCCGTGGTACGGCATCATCTGCGCGCCCGATGCCAAGGGCCCCGGCACGGTGTTCTTCTCCACGCCGGTGGACGATGTCACGCACCGCGCGTGGTTCGTGCATTTCAACCCGCACCGGCCACTAGGCATGACCGTGATGTCCGCCACCCCAGATGTGTGGGGGTTCCCGCCGCTCCCGCCGGGAGGGCCCGAGAACAACTGGGGCCAGAACCGCGAACTGATGAAGCGCGGCCATGCCACCGGTTTCCCGCAACACCTGGGTACCGAAGACTTCGCCATGTTTATCGGCCAGGGACCCATCGTGGACCGCACCACCGAACAGCTCTGCTCGGCCGACGGCGCGGTACTGCGCGTGCGGCAGGCTCTGCTCAAGTCCGTGCGCGAGTTCACGGCGGGCAAGACGCCGACGCTGGCCGACAACCCAGATCTCGACTACGCCAAGGCGGCGTCCGTCGGTGGCGTGCTGCCGGCAGGCAGCGACTGGCGCACGCTGACGCAAACGCCCTGAGCCATCCGCACCGTCACAAGAAAATATGGAGACAAGCATGACAAGCTACCGCCGACGCCGGCTCCTGCTGGCGGCGTGCGCGGGCCTCGCCGCGCCTGCCGCAGCGTACGCCGGCATGCAGGGAAAGCCCGTGATCCGCATCCTGCTAGGGCTGCCGCCCGGCGGCGGCACCGACGCGATCGCCCGTTACTTCGCCGACTGGCTGCCGCAGATCCTGGAACAGCCGGTCATCATCGAAAGCCATGTCGGCGTTGGCGGCCGTCTCGCCGCGGACGTGCTGATGGCGGCGAAGCCGGACGGCCTCACCTACATGATCGCACCCAATGCAACGCCGACCTTCCAGACACTGGTCTTCGGGCCGCAGCTCAGGTGGAAGCTCTGGCGCGACTTTGCTCCGGTGGCCGGCCTGGTCTCTTACCCATTGGGGATGGCAGTACGGATGGATACGGGCGTCAGCAATGCGCGCGAATTCGTGGATTGGGTCAGGAAGCATCCCGACAGCGCCGTCTTCGGCACGCCGGGCCTGGGCGGCATGAACCACTTTCTCGGGATGCAGTTCGCCAGGGCGGCTGGCATCGCGCTGTCGGTGGCGCCCTACAAGGGCACGCCGCCCCTGATCAACGACCTGGTGGGAGGCCACGTACCCGCGGCCGTGACGTTGCTGGACGACATGCTGAAGTACCACCGCACCGGCAAGGTGCGGATGATCGGCATTTTCAGCGCGAAGCGCTCGCCTCTGGCCCCGGATATCCCGACCATGGCCGAGCAAGGCATCAACGTGACCTCCGGCGACGGCTGGACCGCAATGTGGGCGCCAGCCGGAACCCCGGGGGCCGAGCTCGAACGGATGCAGCAGGCGTTGCGCAAGATTCTGTCCATGCCGCAAACCACCGAGTTCCTGATGAAGCGCCTGGCGGTAGTGCCGGACTTTATCGATGCCCAGGATATGGCCCGCAGGCAACGCGCCGAGCTCGCGGCCTGGGAACCCATCATCAAGGCGTCCGGCTTCAAACCGGAGTAGCCAATCGCCCGCAGGAACACGCCAATGCTTAGTGAGGACAAGAATCGTCAGCTGACCCAAGTGGGGCCGGACACGCCAATGGGCGAAGTGTTGAGGCGACACTGGCACCCGATCGCCGGCATCGACGAACTGGACCGCAACCCCATCAAGCCGGTGCGCCTGATGGGCGAGGACCTGGTGCTCTACAAGGACCTGAGCGGCACCTACGGCCTGGTTGACCGGCATTGCGCGCACCGCCGCGCCGACCTGGCCTACGGCTACGTCGAGCAATGCGGGCTGCGCTGCAACTACCACGGCTGGCAATACGACCAGCAGGGCCGCTGCGTCGACCAGCCCTTCGAGCAAATGGCCGATCCGCATGGCAGGCTGAAGGCGCGCGTGCGCCTCAAGGCCTACCAGGTCCAGGCCAAGGCCGGCATGCTATGGGCCTATATGGGTCCACAGCCGGCACCACTGCTGCCGGACTGGGAGCCGTTCAGCTGGCGCAACGGCTTCGTCCAGGTGGTCTTTGCCGAGGTGCCCTGCAACTGGCTGCAAGCACAAGAGAACTCAATCGATCCGGTGCACTTCGAGTGGATGCACGCCAACTGGGGCCGCCGGCTCCGCGGCGATTCCGCAGGCTACGCGCCACGGCACCTGCGGCTCGATTTCGAGGAATTCGAGCACGGCTTCCTCTACAAACGCATCAGCGAAGACACGGACGAGCACCATCCGCTATGGACCATCGGCCGCGTCTGCCTATGGCCCAACGGGTTCTTTCTTGGCGACCATTTCGAATGGCGTGTTCCCGTCGACGACGAGAACATGCTGAGCGTGACCTGGTCCTTCATCCGCGTGCCACGCGAGGCCGAGCCCTACGAGCAAGCCGTGATCCCTTCGTGGACCAGTCCGATCCGCGACGCGCGGACCGGCCGATGGATCTCAAGCCATGTCATTAACCAGGACATCATCGCCTGGGTCGGCCAGGGCCGTGTCACCGACCGCAGCCAGGAGAACCTCGGCGCCAGCGACCGCGGCATCGCCATGATCCGCCGCCGCCTGTTCGACGATATCGACGCCGTGGCGCAGGGCCGGGATCCCAAGGGGCTGATCCGCGATCCGCAGGCCAACCATCGCGTGATGCTGCCCTGCGACTCGCACGCCTTCTTCCTGGAGGGCCTGGCGCTGGAGCAGTACGCCAACCATCCGAAGTGGAACAAGCTGTTGTTCCACTTCATTTTCCACGCCGGCCAGCCGGACGAGGTCAAGCGCGCCTACGAGGCAGCCACGGGCGTGAAGCTCAAGGACATTGACGTGGTCGAGATCTAGCCAGAGCCATCCGCCACGAACCCACGCAGGCCCAACCCCGGGAGACACCCATGAGCATTACCGAGACACTGCAAGTCAGGGTCAAATCCATTACCTGGGAAGCGGAAGGCATCCTCAGCTACGAACTCTGGCCGGTAGCCCCGCACAAGGAACTCCCGCCGTTCGAAGCCGGGGCGCACATCGACGTGCATCTGCCCAACGGCTTGATCCGCAACTATTCCCTGTTCAACTCGCCGCAAGAACGGCATCGCTACCTGATCGGCGTCAACAAGGACCCGCAGAGCCGCGGCGGCTCGCGCTATCTGCACGAAGTGCTGCGCCCGGGCGACACCCTGACCGTCAGTGCGCCGCGCAACAACTTCCCGCTCGAGGAAGCGGCCGCGTCGAGCGTCTTCATTGCCGGCGGCATCGGCATCACGCCGGTCCTCGGCATGATCCGCCGCCTGCAGACGCTGGGCCGGCCGTGGCAGCTCTTCTACGCGGCACGCACACGCAAGAATGCCGCCTTCGTCGAGACCCTGCAGGCACTGCGGGACGATTCCGGGGCCACGCTCCAGCTCAGCTTCGACCGCGAGCCCGGCGGCAGCATGCTCGACATCGCCGCCATCACCGACGCGCTGCCGGCCGGCGCCCATGTCTACTGCTGCGGCCCGATGCCCATGCTGGACGCCTTCGAGCAAGCCACCGCAGGCCTGCCGCCCGAGCGAGTGCACAGGGAATATTTCGCTGCGCGCGAGAGCGCCGCCACCGCAGGCGGCTTCACGGTCGAACTGGCGCGCAGCGGCCGCAGCATCGAGATAGCCAGCGGACAGACCATTCTCGACTGTCTGCTCAATGCCGGCATCGAGCCGCCCTACTCGTGCCAGGAGGGTATTTGCGGCACCTGCGAGGTGCGCGTGCTCGCAGGGCTGCCAGACCACCGCGACCTGGTGCTCAGCGAGGCGGAAAAGGCGTCGAATCAACGCATGATGATCTGCTGTTCAGGCGCGAAGGGCAGCAAGCTGGTGCTGGATCTCTAGTCCTGCAGAACCTACGAAACCCCGATTTCCCTACTCAATGGAATTACAGATATGAGCGCCGAACTCGTTACCTACGAACTCGAAGGCCCGGTCGCACTGATCGGCCTGAACCGTCCCGACAAGCGCAACGCCATCAATGAAGAGGTGATTTGCGCCCTGCGCGATGCCGTCGTACGCGCCGGCGAAGAAGCCGACGTCGGCGTGCTGTTCGGACATGGCAGCAACTTCTGCGCAGGCCTGGACCTGAAGGAAGCCCTGGCACGCGCGGCCGGCGAGGCTGTGCGCCCGCGCAAACGCCGGCGCCATTCATGGCATGAGGTGTTCGACATCATTGCCCGCGGCCCCATCCCGTTCGTTGCTGCGCTGCATGGCGCCGTGGTGGGCGGCGGCCTCGAACTGGCCACGGCGGCGCATATCCGCGTGGCGGACGAATCGGCGTTCTTCGGACTGCCCGAAGGCCAGCGCGGCATCTTCGTCGGCGGAGGCGGCACGGTCCGCGTACAACGGGTGGTCGGCTACACCGTCATGGCCGACATGATGCTGACCGGCCGCCTGCTAACGGCAGCCGAAGGCGAGCGCGAGCATATCGTGCGCTACGTTGTGCCGACCGGCAATGCACTCGATAAGGCGCGTGAGCTGGCAGCGACGATCGCGCGGAATACACCCGACACCAACTGGCGGATCACCAACGTATTGCCGCGCATCAACGACCTGTCGCACGACGACGGCCTGTTCATGGAGTACCTGAACTCCAACATGGCGCGCTCCCCGGAGACCGCCGAGCGTCTGCGCGAATTCGTCGAAGGGCGGGCCAAGCCGCTCGTCGCCCCCGGAACCCAACTGGACTGAATATGACCATGACCGCTATGTCTCCTGACGACGCCCGCGCACAGCCCGACACACAAGCGGAGCGCGATGCCGCTGCAGCCCATATCCGCTTCGCCGAGGCCGAAGCGGCGAAAATTCCCGACATCCCTGCCAACCTGCCGCTGCGCCCGATCGGCAGCGTGGCCGTGATCGGCGCCGGAACCATGGGCGGCGGCATCGCCATGGCGCTCGCCAACATCGGCATTCCGGTGACCCTGATCGATAGCGGCCAGGAAGCCCTGGATGGCGGCCTGCGCCGGGTGCGCGACAACTACACTGGCAGCGTTTCGCGCGGTCGGCTGGAACGGTCTGAAATGGACCGGCGCATCGCCCTGATCAGCGGCTCGATCGACATGGCACAAGCAAGGCACGCGGACCTCGTGATCGAAGCCGTCTTCGAGGACCTGGCGCTCAAACAGCAAATATTCCGCCAACTAGACACCATCGCCAAACCGGGGGCTATCCTCGCCACCAACACCTCCGGGCTGGATGTCGACGCGATTGCCGCGGTCACGCAAAGGCATCAGGACGTCGTAGGCGCCCATTTCTTCAGTCCGGCGCATGTCATGCGCCTGCTGGAAGTCGTGCGCGCGCAGCGAACCGCCCCGGACGTCATCGCCACGCTGATGGAACTCGGCCGGCGCATGGGCAAGATCTCCGTGCTCGCGCGCATCTATCCCGGCTTTATCGGCAATGCGCTGTTCCGCAACTACACGCGCGAAGCGCACTTCCTGCTCGAAGAAGGCGCACTACCCCACGAGGTCGACCAGGCCCTGACACGCTTCGGCTATGCCATGGGCATCTTCGCCGTGCACGACATGGCCGGCAACGATGTTGGCTACCAGACCCGCAAGGCCCAGATGGCGACGCGGCCCAATGATCGGCGCTGGAACGACCTGATCATGAAGCTGACGGAGATGGGACGGCTCGGGCAAAAGAGTGGAGCCGGCTGGTACCGATACGAGCCGGGCAGCCGCACGCCGCTGCGCGATCCGGTGGTCGAAGACTTCATCGTTCGCGAGTCGGCCCGGCTGGGGATCGCGCGCCAGCCGATTTCCGAGGAGGAGATCATCAAACGCTGCCTTTACGGCATGATCAATGAAGGCGCGAGACTCCTCGAGCAAGGCATCGCGCTGCGCCCAAGCGATATCGACATCGTATACGTCACAGGCTATGGCTTCCCGGCTCACCACGGCGGGCCAATGTACTACGCCGACCGCATCGGGCTGGCCAAGGTCTACGCGGACATCAAGCGCTTCCACGAGCAGCATGGCTTCTGGTGGCAGCCTGCTCCCCTCCTCGAGCGCCTGGCACGAGAGAACGGGCGTTTTGCCGATCTACAAATGCGCACCTGAGAACAAGACGGCATGGCCGGCGCCATAGGCGCGCGGCGGGCAGGCAGTGGACTCGGCACGCCTGGCTTGCTCCACCGCCTGATGAGGTGCAAATCCGACCCGGGCTTGCGTCCGGGTCGCGCGCCAAAGCGCGTGCGCATTGCATCCCCTGCTGCCGCGCCCACCTCATTCCTCAGGCCTCGCTCGTACGAAACCCGCGATTTCGTATTCATATAACAACATTAACGTATACCACTAACATCCACACACATACCAATGTGCAATTATGGAATCCGGCGGTGCGAATTCGCCAATACGGAAACCAAAGCGCAACCTGGATCAACACGTAGGAGAAGGTTCATGAAGAAATGTATCGTCGGCGTTGGATGCGCCATCGCAAGCATGGCGGCATTTGCCCAGTCATCGGTCACCCTGTATGGGGTCGTTGATGCCAATATCGAGTACACCAATCACAACCTGGGCAGCGGTGCCAACGGCCATTCGAAGGTAGCGCTGAATTCGGGAGGACTGTCCCCGAGCCGCTGGGGCTTGCGTGGCGCCGAAGATCTCGGCGGCGGAAACAAAGCGATCTTTGCCCTGGAAAGTGGCTTCAACATCGACACAGGCACATCCGGGCAGGGCGGCCTGCTGTTCGGACGCCAGGCATGGGTGGGGCTTGCGTCCGGCAGCCATCAACTGACGCTCGGGCGGCAATACACGTCGCTCTTCCTGATCATGGCGAACTACTCGCCCACCGCATATGCGACGCTGTACGAGCCAGTGACGCAAATTGCCGGTGGGTCGCTTCGAGAAAACAATATGGTGAAGTACCATGGCAGTTTCGGCCCGCTGACGACCGAAGCGCACTGGAGCTTCGGCGAGCAACCCGGTTCGACGCAAGGCTCGGCCGGCTATGGCGCGGGCGCTGATTACTCGTTTGGATCAGGCGGCATCGCCGTCGCCTACGACAATGTGAACGGCCCCGCGACCGGTGGCAACTACACGCGGGCCCAGAAGGCAGCGGTCGGCGTGCGTTACCAGATCACACCGAAATTGCTCGCCCAAGCCGCCTACCGTTACGGCAAGAACGGCGCAACGGCCGCCGGCACGGTCGCGCGCGATGATATCTGGTGGCTTGGCTTGAACTACCAGGCAACACAAGCACTGGTATTGACGGGCGTGGTGTATTACGACAACTTGCGCTCCCTGCGCACGGCGACTGGCAGCACTAACCCAAGCAATCCGTGGCAGCTCACGCTCGTCGCGGACTATTCCCTGTCCAAGCGCACCGACGTTTACCTGAGCACCGCATACACGAAGAACGCCGCGCTGAACTTCGAGAACTTCAACGGTGCCATTGCTGCGTACCAGCTTGCCGCCAATGAGCACAATCAGATCGGGGCTGCCATCGGCATGCGGCATAAGTTCTAAGCGCAGCTCCGGCGGCCTGCCGGAGCGAGTTTTGGGCCGATGCCCGCCCCCACCCCTCTGAGGTTTGCCCACATTTAGCGATCCACAATACGGCTTGCGCCAACGACGGGACCTTGGCGGGCGTCTTCCTGGTTTGATGGACCCGGCAATACAATGCACGCCATTCGATCGGCTGCAGCGGCACTTCACAGGGCAAGTCACCATCCAGTCGAGCGAGCAGCGTCGCATACAGAATTCGCCAGTTGATGACGGCGAACAATGCGGTGGCGCGCACAAATCGATCCAGGTCACCGAATTGCCTAGCCTCGACCCGGCAGCCGCTCTTGAGTAGCCGATGCCACGATTCGATGGTCCAGCGTCGCGCGTACCATGCCAGCCGTTCCAGAGCTTGCTCATGCGTATGCGTGGGGACCGAGGTCAGCAGCATCCATTCGAGCGGCTCAACCCCATCAGGCGCATCGGCCTCCAGCGCGTGAATCACGAAGACCTCGACATTCGCCTCCTAGCCGGGACGCGAACGCGGTGGCCTCAACTGCACTGGCAGACAGCGCAGCGTCAATTGCGCGCTGCGCGCGGGCGTCTTACCCGAACCGGGCACTTTCAATATTGCCTGACCCAGCGCCGGCGCCGCTTCCACGGCGTCCCACAGATACTTCTCGGGATGCTCGACGCGCCGATTCCACGCAGCGCGAACCAGCCAGTCGACTCCGGTAGAGCGCGGCGCGATAAACACGTCATAGACATCGCCTTCGCGATCGCTCACGCTGACCAAGCGCGTGTCTGGACATTGCTCCTTAAGCGCTTCCAGACGCTCAAGGCCCTCCAGCCATTTGACGCTTTCTTTGTCGCGAATATCTCGCTGCCTGCGCTGCTTGCCCTTGCCCGCCGGCGGCAGCCGGCAGAGGCTTGGGGCTACGACTCCGGCACGCGCCGGTCAGCGCTCGCTCAGTTTCACGCTGCGGGCTTCTCCAGTGAGGTAGCCCACCGAGGCACCGAAGCGATCCTTGTAGTTGGCCCGTACCAGCGGATCCAGCACGGACTTGACCTTGTCGTGCAGCGGTGACTCCCAGTCGCCGGGATGCTGGAAGTTACTCATGATATAGGTCCACCCATTGATCTCGTCGACCGCATGCAGCCCGGTCGATTCGGCACCGGCCGGACACGACAGCACCCGCGCCAGGGTCTTATGGTCGACGTGGTAGGCCCACAAGAAGTTGTTGACGTGCATGCCGCTGTCTTCGCCGATGAAGAGCGTCCGAAGCGTCTCAGAAAACTTGAGATTGTCGGGATTGGCCACCTTGTCCGGGTTAGCCAGGTTGCCCAGCGCATCGGGAGCGGCCAGGTCTTCGCCCACCAGCATGGCGGGCGCGGCCATGTCCACCGGCACCCACTCGCTGTCGATGAGCGCGCCGCTGCGGTCCTTCTGCCGGCCCTTCAGATTCAACGCGTAGACCGCGCCGGCGGCGATACGCTTGTCCACGGCGACGTCGCCCGAATGCGGGTCGCCCTTGACCATCGATTTCTCGATGCGCGACATGGCAGAGTACAGCAGCTTGTCTTTGACATTGACGGTAGTGCCTTCCATCTTGGTGAATCCCATACTGCCGCCCACCAGCGCGGCGTAGCGATGTGTTTCAAGGAAGGCCGCGGCCTTTTCCATGCCGGGCTTGAGCCTTACCCAGTTGAAGGCGCCGTTGTAGGCGATCCTGGTGTAGCCCTGGTCGCCCGGATCGGCAGTTTTCACATCCATGATTTCGCTCGGGTCCAGTTTGTCGGCTAGGCCCTCAATCTCTGCGCTGGTGGCGTGGCCCAGGCGGATCCAACCCAGTGTGGCGGCGCCTGCGCCGGCCCCTGCTGTCTGCGCCCACTTGGCCACGTAGAGCGTGCCTGCAGAGAGATCCGCGGCGCGATCGGCAATAAACATGAAGAGGCCGCCATTGGTGGCATCGTCGCCCATCAGCACAGTGCGCTGGTCGGGCATTACCTGGACCACTTCGTGCGAGATGCGGCCTAGGCAGTAGTGCTTCCGGATGGTGCCAGTGCCGTCCGCGTGAACTGTCACCTCAGGCAGGTGACCATAGTGGTAAGGCCTCGCCTGCGTCTCGTTACCAAAGGTATGGAGGCTAAAGCCCTTGAAATTCGCTGCCAGCTTTGGGTTGATGGCAAATGCGTCGGGCTCGTATTCCTCGCTCGACAAGTGGGTGTGCCAGGGAGACAAGCTGGCGCCGCAGGTGATCCACAGCCCGTTCACCTTCGAGGTATCGACATTGTGGTATTTGACCAGGGTGAGCTTGCCAGTCGCCGGGTCCTGGTCCAGCGTAAGCACCGCGATCGGCGAGGGCAGTTGGCCGTACATCGAATGCTGCCCCTGATCGCGCGTGGTGTATTCGAACTGTACTACGGCGAAAACCGGCTTGCCTTTCACGCCGGGAACATTAGCCCTCGGCAGGGTCAGGAGCGAGCTGCCGTCGGGGCAGTCGGAAAAAAACTGGCGCTCCTTTCCAGGTACCGAGCGATCGATAATCGGTTGGTTGTTGATATCGTAATAACCGCCCGCCAGGACCGTGCCGCCCTTGCCATCCGGCACCTGATCGCCGGTGATGAAGAACGGCTGGTAGGCTAGCTTATAGTCCTGGCTGCTACCGTCAGCAAAGGAGACTTTCAGGCTCGATGCCACGGCGGTGGTCGCCATAGCTGCGGGGTTGGTCAGCGCGGGCGCGGGCATGCCCGTGAAGACAGCAGCAGCGAAGCCAGTGCGCGCCGAGGGCGCAGCCGCGGCCACGCCGTGCATGCCGAACAGGCCGGCGGTGGCGGTTGCGAGCGGCAGCATGGGGGCACCAGCCAGGATCTTCAGGGCATTCCGGCGGGAGGTAAGGAGCTGGTCGGGCATTTCGTTCCTGCAATGGGAGGAGAGTGTTGCGTGCTGAGACAGCACGTAGGAGAGCACGAGAGCACTGCGCTCGCCGCGCGTCCAATGGATACACCGCGACTCGGTGGTATCAATGGCGAATGTTAGGTGGTGAAAATTAAGTGAAAATTAGATGAAGCGCGCCATACTCGGCGTCCCCACACGGGGATGAGCACAAGCCTGTGCCAGGGACTGGGCACGCCAAGCCCGCGCAAGGCGCAAATCACATAATCAGGGCTGCGTCTCGCCTGAAGCTTACCGTAACCCATAGACCCGCCAATCGTTGGCTAACATCCAGATGAATGTCGGCATCATGGCTTACCGCCACCTGCTTTACAATTGCCAATCCCAGGCCGCTGCCCGCCACGTCGTGTCCAAGGCATCGATAGAAGCGATCGAACACGCGCGTCCTGTCTTCGGCCGCAATCCCCGGCCCGCTATCTTCGATAGACAAATGAACCTTCTCATCATCGCGAACTATCTTGACGTCCACTCGGCCTAGCTGTGGCGTGTAGCGAATTGCATTGTCGATAAAATTACGTATCAATAATCTTACCTGATATTCACAACCAATTATTCTTCCATTTTCCATGCGCTCCATGCCGAGGTCAATGCCTCGTGAGTTTGCGAATGGAATCAGCTCTATCATCACATCACGCGCAATCTCCTCCAGATATAGCGTCTTGAACGGATCGCGAGAGGCACTCGATTCGAGGCGAGAAGTCATTAAAAGCTGCTCAACCAAATGGCTAGTCCGTTTAATTCCAGCCTTCAGATCCGCGAGCGCAATTTGCTCCTGTCCGGTGCCCAATGCCTGTTCAACCAATTGAGTCTGGATTTGCAGGATCGACAAAGGCGTACGTAACTCGTGCGAAGCGTCGGTTATGAATTTCCTCTGAATGTCCAACGCATCGCCTAAACGGATCAAGAGCGTGTCGATAGCCTTCTTGAGTGGAGCAAGCTCGGCGGGCTGGTCGTCCGCCGAAAGCGGCCCCAGCGTATTGGAATTCCTTGAGTCGAGTTCATTTGAAAGCCGGGTTAGCGATTTCAGCCCTCTATTCACACACAGCGGTATGAACAAGGCAATCACTGGAATGAACAATATCAACGGAATGATCGTATGCAAAGCATGGAATTCTGCGATCGCCTTCCTGGCGTTAAGCGATTGCGCAACCTGGATGGTATTCTTATCCAGGATCCTCACGAACACCCTCCATCTCTCCCCGCGCCACTCCGCTATGCTAAAGCCAGGCCGATCGTACCTTGGCATAGTAAAGTCGGACTGTGACTGATAAATAAGTTCCGCTTCACTGTCCCATATTTGCAGGACGAAATCATCTTTGTCATGGTGCAACTTTAGGTTGATCTGCCGCAAATCAGCCTTCTTCAGGTTTGGCGATATCGACATCGCTATCTGCTTCAACCTGTCGTTCATCTTGTCTCTCAACGCGATCCGCTCATTGGCGTAAGTAAGCATGATGAAGACAGAACTTATCACAATCAGCGTGGAAAGCAGCCAAATCAGCAACCTATTCTTGATCGACAATTGATATTTACTCATCAGCCAATTTGTAACCTATCCCGCGTATATTCTGTATTACACCAGGTGATAACTTCTTTCGCAGTGTGTGAATATGAACCTCAATGGTATTGCTCTCGATATCATCACTCCATCCATATATCCTGTGCATCAATTGAGTGCGAGACAAGATAGCCCCCGGATTTTCCATAAGCGCAGATAAAAGTGCCAACTCACGCGCGCCAAGGACGATGCTCTTCCCGTGGTAGTACACGGCCGTCCTGGCTTGATCGAAAGTGATGTCACCATGCTGCAACACTGAACTGGTCCGCCCGCTGCTTCGCCTCAGCAGCGCGCGAATACGCGCCGCCAGTTCGTCCAGGTCAAATGGCTTGTCCAGATAATCATCCGCGCCGGCGTCCAAGCCTTCGATCCGATTAGCTACCGCATCGCGCGCAGACAGAATAATCACTGGTGCATTGTTCTTGGCTGAGCGGAACTTCTTCAAGACATCCAGCCCCGACTTCTTCGGCAAGCCAAGATCCAGAAGAATCATCGAATAGGATTCTGTGGCAAGCGCCACTTCCGCGGCAAGACCATCCTGCACCCAGTCGACAATAAAACCATAACGATAGAAGCCCTTGCGGATACTACTACCAAGCATGGGGTCGTCTTCAACCAGAAGTAATCGCATCGTCTTTCAGTGATGTGGTCGGCAGCGAGGGGCAATGAAGTAATAACACCTCTCCGTGACGTGTCCTTGACACTTTCATTACATTGCCGCCCTTTTCTTCAGCTAATTTTCACTTAATTTTCGTCCCCTACCATCCGCCCTAGTTACATCGAGTGGCGCCGTACCCAGCGAACGAAGGGTTGCCGACTGACGGGAGTGCGCAAGAAGCACACCCTCAGGCGATCTCGGACACCGAGTTCTTCACAGTGCACTCAGCATCGAAACGTTCCGGCGCATGCGGATGCGGCGGCTTGCGAGAGGACGGAAAGTCTCGTCCGGGAAATCAGCAGAAAGATATCTGCTCGCCACTCTGGCTGACCTGGAAATTAACCCATTGCTATCAATCTGCAATTTGAGGAGGGAGCGCTCAATCAATATGAATATTACGAAAACATAAATTCTAGTGGCGAATACCAGTTGTCAGCAATGAACGATTCACCTAACCGAGCCGGAAAACGGAATTACCAAATGTATTTAGAAAGTCCTCAGAAAAAGAAGCTTGCCGTCCTGATATCTGGATTGATGATGAACTCCGTGTTCACTATGGCCATGGCTGCTGACGCGACAAGCTCTCAACCTGCCAGCGACAAAGATGTCACATCGCTGACGGACGTTAGCGTGAAGTCGCAGCGCTCCCCCGAGGCTGTGTCGCGAGCAAAACAGCAAGTAGCCCCCAATCTGATCAACACCGTTACGCAGGAAGAGATCCGCAAGCTTCCCGATATCAACGCCGGCGAAGCAGCCGGCCGTCTTCCCGGCGCGTCCCTTTCAGTCGACACGGGTCAAGGCCGATGGGTCAATATTCGAGGCCTCGATTCGGATCTGACCAGTACGACCTATGGCGGTATCCGCCTGCCCCCTACCAATCCAGTCAGCCCCCAGAACGGCGGTCGCGCATTTGCGTTCGACACATTCCCGACCGGCATGATCGGCTCGCTGACCATCACCAAGACCAACAAGCCGGAACAAGATGCGGAGGCGCTGGGTGGCACGATCGAAATTACGCCCAAAGCCATTCCACTGGGACGTGATCACTTTGTCGAATTCCGGGCTGGTACGGGCCGTCAGAACTCGCGCGGCACGGGCGTCACGGATCTCGCAGTTACCGGCGGTATCCGCTTCGGCGGTCGTGATCAGGCCCCAGCTGGCGCTGAAGGTGGCACAGGCCTCACTGGATACGGAGACAAGCCGTTCTCCTTTGTCGGGTCGCTCTCCTACTACAAGGATGCGCTGGGTACTGATGACCGACGCGCGAGCTTCACAGACAAGGCGCCTGCCCCGAATCTGGCATGGTCCAATATGACGCAGGCCTTCTATCAGTTTCATCGCACAACTCAAGGTGCTGGCGGCGAAATTGCGTATCAGCCTAATGCAGATAACCGCTGGTATGCACGCTATCTGTACTCCGGCTACACCGAAGACGTCGTTCGCGACCGATTGGTGTTCAAAACTACGGGGGCATCGACGCAGAACGCCGACGGAAGCATCACATCCGGGATCAAGCAGTTCGACAAGACCCTGCGCTATATGCGGGAACAGGTGAGCCTCAACGTCTTCCAGCTCGGCGGCGAAAACAAGGTCGGTACGGGCAAGCTGGACTACAACGTCGCGCACACCGAGGGCAAGGACTTCCGGCCCTACGACACCATTCCGACATACACCAGCAAACCAAAAAACGCATCAATCACTTACAACCAGGCCGATTCGAGCTTTCCATCCTATACGGTAATCGGAGCAAATCCGCTTGACCCGAATGCATACACGCTGGCCAGCTACACCAACAACACGCAGACTTTCCTGACCAAAGAATGGTCTGCGGGCACCAACTACGCCATGCCCACGCATTTCACCGGCGCGGACGACGAAGAAATGAAGTTTGGTGCTGCGGTTCGACTGCGCACGAATAGTCATACCTTTGATCCGTACACGTCCACCAGCGTTCCTGGCGTAAACATGGCGCAGGCAATTTATGGATCGCCAATCACCTACTACGACGGTCACTACGCTAACGGATATAACATCAGCCAAGAATTTTCGCGCGGTCTGTTCGCGAACGGCACCGGTGCAGGCTTCGCAACCGACCCCGCAGCCAACCGCTTTGCCGGCGGCGCCGTCCAGCAGGACAACAAGGAGGATGTATATGCCGTGTATGGTCAGGAACGCCTGACGTTCGGCAAGTTAGGCATTCTCGCCGGTGTGCGCATTGAAGCAACGCACGCTCAATATAACGGCAATGCCAGCGTACCGACCAGCGGGCAGGGCTTCACCGGCGAAAGAGGAGGCCAAACCATTACGTCCAATGGTTCGACGCTGGTACCGGTTTCTGCCAGCAACAGCTATGCCAACGTGTTCCCATCGTTGCAGGCACGCTACGAGATTCTGCCCGCGTTGATCGGTCGTGCCAGCTTCTCCTCCACAATCGCTCGGCCTGGCTTTAATCAGACCAACCCGGCAGCAACGATCGATGCCGCAAACAATGTCGTCACTCAAGGTAATGCAAACCTGAAGCCGATCACATCGAATAACCCGGATGTATCCCTTGAGCATTACCTCAGTCAGGGCGGCATTGTATCGGTCGGCGTGTTTGACAAAGAGCTATCCAACTATATCGTCGGAGCGACCCGGTTCGGTGGAATTACCAACCCGGTAGTCGCTGCCGCCTTGGGACCGCAGTCAAGTGCGACCCAAGTGGTGACTTATGCCAACATTGCTAAGGCCCGCGCACTTGGATTCGAACTCAACTACGATCAGAAATATACCAGCCTGCCTGGATGGCTAAGCGGTGTAGGAACGAGTTTTAACTATACCTTTGTGGATGCACGTGGCGAAATTCGTCCGGGTGAATCCAAGCAGTTGCCCTCCACGTCCCGCAACACGTTCAACGCAGCAGTGTATTGGGAGCACGGTAGGGTCGCCCTGCGCGCTGCAGCCTCCTACGTTGGCCGAAATCTATTGTTCGTGGGTGCCAATTCGTCGCTGGATCAATATACAGAGTCTCGCCTGTCTGCAGACGTCAGCGCAACGTATGCCATCGACAAGAACTTCTCCATCTACTTCCTGGGAAGAAATCTTCTGGATACTCCCCACACGATTACCGAAGGCTCGAGCAATCGCGTAATCCAGCGCGAGACCTTCGGCAAAGCCCTGATGGTTGGCGTAACCGGCAAGTTCTGATCTCTACGACCTCTTTCCGATCTCTCATGACGCTATTGAGAGATCGGAATCTTTCTTCTTACGGTTTGACGACCTTCTCTCAGGAGCAACAAATGCACAATCTCACCAAGCTCATCACGGATTCCTACGGCTTGCTTCCCCTGCTTGCCATCATTCTGTTGATTGCCACCACCATCATCGTTGAACGGCTCAGCTTTTTCTCGAAGTGTGTGAGCCGCGCGGAAAATCTCCGCTATGAGCTGCAGCGAGTCGAGCGTGGCAATATTGTCGATATCCAGAAGATCGCGAAACAATATGACGGCACGATCCAGGCTGCGGTGGTTCGCTCGGGAATCAAGAACCATGGGAACTCGGAAGCCGAATTCGTTCGTGAGATCGAGAACTCCATCATGTTTGAGATGCCAAAACTCGACCGCAACTTGTGGATACTCGACACCGCAGTCACCCTCGGTCCCCTGGTCGGCCTGTTTGGGACCATCGCGGGGATGATCAGCTCCTTCAACGTGCTGGGAGCATCCGGAACCAGCAATCCGCTGGCGGTTTCCGGCGGCATCGCCAATGCCTTGATTGCGACCGGCTTCGGTCTGACCATCGCGATCGTCGGCCTTGTGTTTTTGAACTACTTCAATAAGCAAGTGCGGAATGTCCTTCTCCAGATGGATTTGATTCAATCAATGCTTGCGATCCGTTTGGCCGGGACGCCCCATATTGAGGCTAGACTCTCCGCCGTAGGCCATCACTGATACCAAGCCGATCATGAAAAACTCTCGTAGTCATTATTTTGGTTCCGAATCGAAGCCTCGGATTGAGATCATTCCAATGATCGACATCATGATGTTTCTACTGGTCTTCTTTATGCTCTCGACGCTCAGTATGATCCAGGGAAGCGGTTTGAAGCTGGACTTGCCACAGTCATCGACCGCCGCGCCAATTGAAAGTGCAAAATTGACACTCGGGGTCAACAAGGAGGGCACGCTCTTTGTAGATTCCCAGCCCATCTCGGAAACCGAACTTGTCAATCGATTGAAGTCCCTCAGGGCGGAAAAGAAGGTGGACGTCATCATTATGGGAGATGAGGGCACCGAGTATCAGAAGATCGTAAAAGCGATGGATGTTGCACGGACAGCTGGTATCACATCGGTTGCGCTGGCAACAAGTGGAAAATGACCGCCTGGGAGCAAATACAACATGCATCCAGATAGCAATATCCTTCCGAGCGCCTTATGGCCGACAGGAGATGCGGACACAACGCACCCCACGTCCTGGGCCCGAGCGACTTTTGGCGGCTTGCTGATCGAAGCTGTCTTGCTTGGCATCCTGGGCGGCATGGCAATGGCACAGAAGACACCAGTGGCGCTTGACGTACCCATGCGGGTGGAAATGGTGAAGCCGGAGCCGCCAAAACCCCCTGCGCCAGTTGAGGAGATGGTCAAGCAGAAGCCGGTCGTTCAGAAGACGATTCCGCGAAAGATCGTCATGACACAGCCAAAGCATATCAATCCTCAGCCCGTTCCTGACGTAGCTCCCCCTACGCCCGAGCCGATGATTGCGCCAGCCGAACGGCCTAGTCCGGAAGCAGCGGCAGTTGCCACTCCGGCGGCAGCTCCGGCGCCCGTCCGCACGCCGTCTCCACCGGTCGCCATGACATTGGCGTGCCCCGTCCAGGTGCCACCTGAGATGCCACCAAAGGCATTGGCGGCCGGCATTGAAGGCCGGGTTGTGGCCAGAGCCAAGATCAAGTCAGGCAAGGTGATCAACGTCGATATCATCAAATCCACCCCACCCGGGATATTTGATGCAGCAGTAAGGAGTGCAATGATGCGCTATCAATGCGAGAACAATTCAGATGATGTTGTGGTCGCAGATCAAACCTTTAACTTCATACTGAACTAGCAAGACTTCCTGATTCGCAATTTTTGATCCAGATTAATCACATTCACTGCAACCATCCATGTTAAAACGTAATTTTCTCTTTTCGATCAATCTCTCCATAGCGTTGGCTATTGGCGGATGTAGCACAGCAACTTCCCTGCCGAGTTCCAATACACCGCATGAACCTCTTAGTTTGGTAAAGAATATACCCATCCATGAAGTCACAGGTGGTGATTTTGACCATTTTGCGATAGACTACGCACGGAATGTTCTGTATGTCCCTTCCGAGGTATATGGCTCGATCGAAGTATTCAACCTCAAAACCGGCAAGCATCTTTTGAGTGCCACCGGGATTTCGAAGAGCCCACATCTATTGCAATTTATTCCTGACAACGATGAACTGTTCGTGGCAGATGCGAATAATGCATCTTGTGACGTTCTCGATCCCACGGATCTGCATCTTGTCAAACGAATCGCATTGGAGCCCGGGCCCGATGCCGGGACCTACGATCCCGCTTCGCGAACGCTTTACCTCGGAAATGGCGGTCGCCGTGCCAAATCCAAGTTCTCCTACGTCAGTCTGATATCAGTTGATCGAAAGGAGGTCATCGGACGGATCCGCGTTGAAGCGGAGACCCTCAAGGCGATGCTAATTGATCATAAATCGAACAGGCTATTTGTGAACATGCGCGACAAGAGCCAGATCGGTGTAATCGACCTCAATAGCAGATCGGTGGTAAAGACCCTGACATATCCTGGCCTGAACTCAAACGCAGCAATGGCTTTTGATGAGGAACATCATCGCCTGTTCATTGGTTCGCGGGACCCCGGCATGCTTTTCGTTATCGACTCGAACAGCGGTAGACTTATCAGCACGATGAAGACGGTGAATATTTCCGACGATATGACCTTCGATGCTGCGCACCGTCGCCTCATCGTCTCGGGAGCTGATGGGGCGGATGTGTTTTCACAGGATGACCCCGATAATTATCGGCTGATTCAGCATGTCGATACCTTCGGGGGTAAGACATCAGTTTATGTGCCTTCGCTGAAGCAGTTCTATGTCGTACACACAAAAGGTGCGCAAAGTAATGAGGCCGGACTTCAGATCTTTAGGGTGAACGATTGAAGAAGCAGTGCGTTTTGCTTCCTTCATTCGAAGCCGTAACGCGGCGCCGCCCATGACGTCTGACGCGTGAAATCCGGCTCAATATTCCGAAGATCACCCTACACTGCGGAAGCTGTACTCACAGCCCGTGCTCGGCGCCCTGCCCGCACGGGTTCTTTCTGCATTCTTCGCGGAAAACCGTGGGCTGAAAGAGCACATCTTGTATGCTGAAGCCTCCAAGCGTGTGGGGCACGGCTGCCAACACTGTGGCTTCCTGTTTTGGCTTATTCCGCACTAGTTGGCGCCATCGTAACGGGCGGCGGATTTCTCCTGTTCGATTCGCGTAGTGACATCGCGTGCTACTGCGACCGAGCCGAGCGTTGCGCCCTCCGGGTCGCAGACCAGGGCAAAGGCATGCGGTTTTACACATCTTTGGCCACCCAAAGCGACAACAGCGCCCAGGAAAAGTGTTTACTTTCAATGACTTGAGCGGCACTTGCAAACTTCTGGCGTCTCGTCGGATTGTGTTTACAAGTGACGCGGCCTTATCGATGGCGCCGATTTGTGGGCAAACCTCAGCCCACCCCTTGGGGGCATGCGAAATCAGCTAACAGTGGCGCGGCTCAGGCCGCGTCTGGCCCTGGGCTTGGCGTCGCCTTCCTCGGAGGTACCGCCACCCCTCGGCCGCTTGGTGCCGGATGTTGCCGCGGAGGGCGAACCACCCTGCCCCACCTCGTTTTCGAGGTAACTCGCCGGCAGCGTCGAGAGAAACTCGGAAAATCCGGTGGTTCCCACCGGCGCATGCTGGAGCATGGCGTCATGCGCCGCGATCTCGTCGCCATGGAGAATCGCATCAGCCAGTTTCTGATGGTCTTGCAATGCTTTCTGCCGTTGCGCCGGCGTCAGGAAAATCTTTGGCCGATAGCGCTGCATCAGACGCCGGATGCCGTGAATCTGCTGGGCAAGGTATTCGTTGTGGCTGCCGGAATAGATCAGGTCATGGAACGCAGCATTGGCCTCGGCAAATCGTTTCCCATTGTTATCGTTGGACGCCTCGACGCACTGCGCCATGCTCGTCTCGAGCAACGACCGCTGCTCGTCGTCCATCCGCCGCGCCGCAAGTTTGGCAGCGACGGCCTCGAGTTCGCCAAGCAACTCGAGCGTTTCACGCAGTTGCGTGACCGACAGCCGTGACACGAAGACGCCGACGCGGGGAGCGATGCGCACGAGATTCTGTACCGCAAGCTGCTGCAATGCCTCGCGCACCGGCGTGCGGGAGACACCAAAGCGCTCAGCCAGCGTGCGCTCGTCCAGCAGCGCCCCCGGCGGTAGCTTACCACTCTCGATCTCTGCCTCGATGGCAGCCTTGATCTCGGCGGCCATACTCTGTTTTGGTTGTAGTGTCATAGGGAATATTGGTAAGCGAAGGCTACAGGAAATCACATACTGCACGAACCAGACAACGCATTCTGCACGGCACATGCGTTCGAAAGGCCAAATCCCCATCTAAGTATACCAAATGATACCATTGGCATTCCAACGGTTGATCTGTGGGTGCTGCATAGTACTTCGCGCGCCTCTATCTTCACCGGTGGTACCGCTCTGCCGATCGCCGACAAGGAACGGCCCTTGTCGCGGCGCCCTGCACCTGGTGTTCAAGGAAGTGTTCGCGATGGCGGCCGAACGTCTGCTTGCACGCGGCCCCGATTGGGAAGGCCAACTGACGTGCTGGCCAGCGCGTCAGCGCACTGGTTGCGTCACACCGCCGGCATCCACATGACCGATCAGCAGCTCGACCTGCGCTTTGGGCGGGACAATTTCGGGCACGCCTCCATCTCGACCACCAGCGGCTACCTGCATACGGAGGACGACGTCCGCCATCAGGCTACCGGGAACGCCCACCGGATTGGATGGCCGTGAGAGCGTTGGCGGCTGGCGCACCGATGCCGATACGAGACGGCAACTCGCCACGCTGCTCCGTCCGCCCTACTATAGTGATCAGGGAAGGAAGCGGCTGTAAGGCTGCACGCGTCAAAGCGCATCTGATGAGGGATCGCGCCATGTGGACTGACTCAGCGGCACGGGAAGTTGTGATCCCGGCCGGGAACGTGTACCTGCAGGGCATACTCACACTGCCGCCGGGTGCCGGCTCCTTGGTATTGTTTGCGCATGGTAGCGGCAGTTCCCGACATAGCCCGCGGAACAAGTACGTGGCCGCCGAACTCAATCGAAGCGGCATGGGAACGCTGCTGATGGACCTCCTATTGCCGCAGGAGGACAGCATCCCGGCCACCCGTTTCGACGTTGATCTCCTGGCTGAGCGGCTAGTGCAGGCGACAAAGTGGGTGGCACAGCAGCAGGCGATACCGCTGCCGTTGGGCTATTTTGGGGCAAGCATTGGCGCCGCCGCGGCAATCCGTGCCGCGAGCACGTCGCCAATCCAAATCCACGCTATCGTCTCACGAGGTGGCAGAGTCGATTTGGCGGGTCGTGACGCTCTCGCAAAGTTGCTTGCGCCTACCTTGTTGATCATTGGAGGGCTCGATTCAAGCGTGATCGAACGAAATGAGTCGGCATTTGCCTTGCTTATATGCCAAAAGGAACTTGACATTGTGCCTGGTGCCACCCACTTGTTCGAAGAGCCCGGTGCACTGGAAACGGTCGCTCGGCTGGCGACCCAATGGTTTGAGCGCCATCTTGCCAAGGCATAGAGCAACCAGCCATGCCGGCGCGGCGTACCCGGAATGCCTAGCGAAGCCCTGCCCTGGCATGGGGCAATCCTGGTCTGCGCGTACTCCTGCCATTATTCGCGCCTAGCCGCGAGGCGTGCCCGAAGTCGATCCGCACGAAGCGTCGGTATGACTCCGGTCCGAAACTCCCGCGAAATACATTCACGTTCGTGAAATAACCCGCTTCCCCCACGCCCGGAAAAATCGCGGTTTAGTTCTGCTGCACGGTGGGCGGACAGGACGACGTTCGCCACCGCGTGGTATGGGATTCGGCACCACCTGCGCCGATTTGCACAGCGAGGACGCTGCACGGCACGAAGCCACACAGGTGCGTCAGTGAAGGATGGGCGTCCCCCTGATGCTGAGAGCCCGTCCGGCCCCCTCCCCAGGCAGGTAGCTTGTGCTGCCAAACCTCGGTTTAAGGTTGGGGTAGGAATCCTGGCGATTAATTGCATTTTTATGATCAAAGGATGCTCGCCATGGACCATCACCCACCGTGCCCACGTGAGCAGCCAAGCGAAATCGCCGCGTTGATCCTCGCCCCGAGGCTCCCTCCCGAAAGCTACAATGGTGCCAGATCAGGCGACATGAAATGAAGAATGAAGAAGCCAGACATCGAGCGATGCGTGGGATACCGGCGGTTCGTGAAGATCCATGCGGCCTTCTGCACCGGCGACCTCGACGCGCTGCGGGCGGCGGTTGATGATCCGGCATGCATTCCCAACGGACCCATGCCGCCGGGGATTGGGGCTTGCCTGGAGTACGCGATCTACCATAGCCCGCTGTCCCTTATCCGCACCCTGCTCGAGATCGGGGCGGATCCCCGGCCGGTGGATCACGCGGGCTTTCCACCGCTGATTGCGGCGCTTTCATGTAGTCTCGCCCGGCCAGGCGCACCCGCACGAACGGATGTGATCGAGGTGCTCAGGCTGCTGCTGGCCTTCGGCGCCGATCCTGCGCAGCGCGGCATCAACGACTACAGCGCACTGCACTTGGCCGTGAGCGTGCGCAATTTGCCTGCGGTAGAGATGCTGCTGGCGGCTGGTGCGGACGCAGCTAGCCGGACGCGCATCGACGACTGCGAAACCCCACGCGAGATGGCCGAGGCAATGGGGTTGTCCGGGATCTCACAGTTGCTGGCTGCCCATGAAGTGAGCGAACGGCTGTAGCGCAGCTCAACCATCGACCCGCACCGAGCACTGTCACCCTCGCCCACCATGCAAGTCATCAAATGGGATGCCACCGCGGCGGCGTCCCGCTCGTTTCCGGCTCACCGCTATCACCCGACCATGGTGAACAGGCTCATGCCTCTGCAATCAGAAACTTGTCGCGATTCTTCCCTAGCCACGCCGGTGCCCGACCACGGCCGGTCCAGGTGGCACCAGTCTTGGCGTCCATATACTTTGGCGGCAGCGAGGCCTTCTCTTTCGCCGCAGCCTTAGGCTTGTCACTAGCCGCCGGGCGTCCACGGCGTCGTTTCGGCGCCAAGTCATCGACGGTGAGTTCGTACTCTGCCATCAAAGCCTGGATTTTCTCAATGACTCCAGCGACCTCGCTTTGACGAACTTCGGCGAGCTGGGTTTCCAGCTTTTCCTTTTCTGCCAGCAATTGCTTGTAGGTAGCCATCTCGGTCTCCGTCTATAGATAACAGTTCAATTATCCTACAGCACTTCGCCATATTTTCACTAACGCTGTGAATCTAGCCCGCCCGGATGATCTTAGCCGGAACAGAGATAGCTTCTGTGAATACACCCCCCTCCCGGCCTATTCTTCCCCGTCAGGAAAGGCGCGCTAGCAGCTGAGTGGGTGAATTCAGCGCGAGCTATCATGTGCAGGATGGATCATGCGCAAACAAGTTATTCGCCGATGCTTGGCTGCCCCGAGCTGAATTTGCCGACTCGAAGCCTACAAGGGCTCCGGCTATGACCGTGGCACCGGGGGGAATTGCCCAATGCCACTGCCATGGCTGGCATCCCACAAGCCGAATGGTCGGGGACTGGGTCTCGAAGAAGCCATCGCACGTATTGCATCGGCTGGAAGCCAACCGGCATCGGGTGGTTTGAAGCCCGCTCCTGCAAACGTGCGCATCGCGATGCCGTCGTACAGCGCATCTTCCAGTGCTTCGTCCGACAGTCGTTGGCGACGGGTCACGCGCTTCTTGCCGTCGCTTTCCGCTTCCGCAAAACTGATCTGTCGCTTCATCTCTGATTCATCGCTCGGGCACACACATGACAACGCTTACGAGCCACTCAACGATGACTGCCGCACTGATTAAATCAGCCTTTGCCTAGACAAGCCATGTCAGGGCCAAATAGTAATGTCGTACTTGAGCCAAATAGAAATGTCGTACCCGTGAGCTAACGCGAGCATGCTGGCGCTCTATCCGCTTGGATTGGCGAGCCGGACATGCCGAAGCCCGAGATGGTGACCATAGCTTTTGCTCGCCAGGCAGGCTCCAAATTAGAACAGCGAGCATAAGTGCACACCTGCGCCATCCATGTTGAAACATCGACGATGGCGTCTGCAAGCCGTTTCCAGGGCCTCATTTCCGACATATTTTTGCGCCGAAGCACGCGCTCATTGTGCCAAAACCTCTCCCATTGCCTTCTTGAACTGCTCCGGCTTCCCGAAATACTGCCCCAGACGCAGCCTCGAGATCTTGCCGCCCTGCTCGATGGCCAGCGCCGGGTAACCACGGCCGCCTATCTCCTCGAGTAGCGCCTGCGTCCGCTCGAAGTGGTCAGGCAGCGTCAAACTCGCCTTGTCGTAGGCGTTTGCGAACGACGCTGCATCGAGCCCCAGTTCGTCGGCAATCTGGATCAGTTCCTTGCGCTCGGCGATCGGGCGTCCTTCGCGGTAGTACGCAGCCTGAAGGCGTTCAAGCATCTTCAGCCCGGCGCCGGCGATGCATTCGGCGGCCAGCATCGCCGCGGTGGGCGGGCCGGAATCCAGCCTGACGTCGTAGTCGAACTGCGTGCCCTGCTGGTACGTCTCGCTGAATGGCTGCCCGCTGAGCGCGGTGATGCGCTCCTCGTGAGGGCGAACGAAATCCCGCCATTCGGCGGACATGTTCTGCGCCCGATCTCCCGCCAGCATGCCGCCACTGTGCGGCACCACCCTCAGGCCGGCTTCGTCGGCCGCCGACACGAGCGGCGCAAGACCGTAGCACCATCCGCAAAACGGGTCGTAGACGTAATGTAGGGTCGCTTGCTTGTTCATTTTGTGTTCTCCAGGTTCTTTGCGGCAGCCGCCCGGTGCGCGTGCTGCGCGCTCGCTATCAAAGGGCTTCGCCGACTGCCGCCTGCAACGCCTTCTCCATGATCGAAGGCGGCTGCGCCCCAGCGATGGCGGTACTGCCGATCCGGATCGTGGGCACGGAGCGGACGCCGTCGCGCTGCGCCTTCGCTTGCGCCGCCACGACCTCCGCTTCGCCGTCGGTGCCCGACAGGTGGCTGCGCACGGCTTGCGCATCGAAGCCGGCCGATACGGCCAGCGGCACGAGCACATCGACCCGGCCGATGTGCTCCCCGCGGGAGAAGTACGCAGCGAAGATGGCATCGAACAACGCCTCCGCCATGGCTGCGTCGCCGGTCTGTTGGGCGAATGCCATCAGCCGGTGCGCAAGCCGGGTATTGGGCGTGACCGTGATCAGGTCATAGTTGAAATCCAGCCCGGTGCGCCGGCCCATCATCGCCACCTCTGCGTCCATGGCCTGCGAGCGGGCCCAGTTGCCGAACTTCGCGGTGCGATAGGCCTTGCGATCGGCGCCTTCCAGCGGCATGCCCGGGTTGAGTTCATAGGGCACATAAGAAATCGTGGGAGCGGCCTCGGTCGGCATGCGCTCAATGGCGGCCTTCAGGTTGCGATGGCCGATCCAGCACCACGGGCAAATGAAGTCAAAGGTGATCTGGGTGTCGACGGGTTTCATGACGGTTCCTTGCGTAAGTGATGGAGCCAGCGTAGATGGCGGGCCGCACCGGCGCAATGGCATGCCAGCGCAAACCTGCGTTGCCGGCCGCGCAACGCCAGGTTTGCGGGGCGAAGGCGCCCTCCCCGTTGCCGCCCACGCAAAACTGCTTTGCCCCCGCCATGCATTCTCTCTGGGCCTGGACGCTTCTACGATGCAGTCCATCCACTCGCACTCTGGAGCCACACATGAACACCAATGACGCATCCTCCGTCGGCCCGCGCAAGGCCCTGGTCATAGGCGGCTCGCTGGGCGGCCTGTTCACCGCCACCGCGCTGCGCGCCGTGGGCTGGCAGGTCGACGTGTTCGAGCGTTCGGCATCGGACCTCGACAGCCGTGGCGGCGGCATTGTGTTGCAGCCGGAGGTGCTGCGGGCGTTCTCGTTCGCCGGCATCGCGGCGCACGGAGCGCTGGGTGTGCGCTCGCACGACCGGCTGTTCCTGGACCACGGCGGCCACGTGCTCCACCGCCAGCGCATGCCGCAGACACAGACCTCGTGGAACGCGCTGTATGCCGCCTTGCTGGATCATTTCCCGGCGGCGCACTATCACCGCGGCGCGGCGCTCACCGCTATCGCGCAGCACGAGCACGGCGTTTGCGCCACCTTCGCCGATGGACGCCAGGCGTGCGGTGAGTTGCTGGTCGGTGCCGACGGCGCCGGCTCCACGGTGCGCAGGATCGTGCTGCCCGGCGTCGCCCCCAGCTATGCCGGCTATGTCGTCTGGCGTGGCCTGGTCGACGAAGGCCGTCTGCCCGAAGCGGCCAGGCCACTGCTGCACGAGAACTTCGTGTTCCAGCAAGACCACGACTCGATGATGCTGCAGTACATGGTGCCTGGTGCCGACGGCGCTACGGCGTCCGGACGGCGCCGCTTCAACTGGCTGTGGTACCTGAAGGCCGAGCCCGGCGTGGCGCTCGATGCCGTGCTCACCGATCGCAACGGAAAACGCCGCAGCCATTCGATCCCGCCGGGCATGCTGTCGACTGAGCAGGAGAGCTGGTTTCGCCAGACCGCCGCCGCGCGCGCCAACCCCGCGTTCCGCGCGCTGATCGACAACACCGATCAGATCTTCGTCCAGGCCATCCAGGACCTGCAGGTGCCGCGCATGGTGTTCGGCCGCGTACTGCTGACCGGCGATGCCGCCTTCATTCCCCGTCCCCATACCGCCAGCAGCACCGCCAAGGCCGCGGCCAATGCCGTGGCGCTGGCCAAGGCGCTCGACGGCACGGCCGACCCGGACCAGGCGCTACAGATCTGGCAGCAGGGCGAACACGCGCAAGGCGAACAGATGACCCAGTGGGGCATCCGCATGGGTAACCGCATCATGGGGATCGCACTGCACTAAGGCGCAGAGCTGCGCTGCGCAGAAGTGGCGCAGCCGGCACGCACTACACCGATCAGGGTAAGTACTCCCCTTGCCCGCTCTTGGCCGTTCCATCCAATCGTCCTACAATTTATCAAACGATCACTAATCGATCGATCAATAACAGAGGCAACCATGGCAATCCGCAAGCTCGCGCACTTCTCGATCCGCACCACGGACCTCGAGCAATCCTGCGCCTTCTATGAACGCATTCTCGGCTTCAAGCAAGGCTATCGCCCGCCTTTCGATTTCCCCGGCGCATGGCTGTACATGGGCGGGGACGAAAGTGACTTCGGTACGGTCCACATCATCGGTGTCGACCCCGACAACCCTGACGGGCTATCCGCCTACCTCGGCGACCGCGCCCCCTCGGCGGCGGGCACCGGCACCATCGACCACATCGCGTTCCTGGCCACCGGCGTGGCGCAGATGTGGGCAAGGCTGGCAGCCGAGGGCATCCCGTGGCGCGACCGCACCGTCCCCAGCCTGGGCCTGCACCAGGTATTCATCGAGGACCCTTCCGGCGTCACCATCGAACTGAACTACCCCGCCGCCGAGGTGGCGGGCCTTGAAATCCCGGGCAACGGCGCGCGCGCGCCCCTCCCCGCAGTGGCAGGAGACTGACTATGACAACCCTATCTACACGGCCGAAGGCCATCATCGTGGGCGGCTCGCTGGGCGGGCTGTTCGCGGCCAACCTGCTCGCCCGCGGCGGGTGGGAGGTGGAGGTATGCGAGCGTGTTCCCGAAGCCCTTGCCGGGCGCGGCGCGGGCATCGTCACACATCCGGAATTGTTCGAGGCCCTGGCCGCCGCCGGGGTCGAGGTGGACGACTCCATCGGCGTGCAGGTGAAGTCCCGGCTGACGCTGGGCCAGGACGGCAGCATCCTGTCCCAGCGTGAGCTGCCGCAAACGCTGACGGCATGGGGCAAGATGTACCACGTGCTGCGGTCCGCCTTCACCGGGGGCACGTACCGCACGGGCGCCAATGTGGTGTCAGTGCGTAGCGAGACCGGTCACGCCGTGGTGATGCTGGACGACGGCTCGGTCCATCACGCCGATCTTGTGGTCGCCGCGGACGGATTCCGCTCCGCGTTGCGCGAGTGCCTGTTGCCCGAGGCCCGGCTCCAGTACGCAGGGTACATCGCCTGGCGCGGCCTGGTGGACGAAACGAGCCTGAGCGAAGCCACGCGCGACATGCTGTTCGAGAAGTTCGCCTTCTGCCTGCCGCCGCGCGAGCAGATCCTCGGCTACCCGGTGGCGGGCCAGGGCAACAGCACCCGGGTTGGCGAGCGCCGCTACAACTTCGTGTGGTACCGCGCCACCAGCGAAGACGTGGACCTGCCCGACCTGCTGACCGACGCCAGCGGCAAGCGCTGGTCCGGCGGCATCCCGCCGGGGTTGATCCGCCCGGACGTGCTGGCGAGCATGGAGGAAGCCGCGCTGGCCAACCTGGCGCCCCAGTTCGGCGAGGTGGTGACCAAGGCCGTGCAGCCGCTGTTCCAGCCCATCTTCGACCTCGAGGTGCCGAGCATGGCCTTCGGCCGCGTGGCGCTGCTCGGCGACGCCGCCTTCGTGGCACGCCCGCACTGCGGCATGGGCGTGACCAAGGCCGCGGGCGACGCCATCTCGCTGGTCAAGGCCTTGCAAGCGCATGACAGCGTCAGTGCCGCACTGGAAAGCTACAGTGCCGAGCGCGTGCAGGTGGGCGCGGCCATCGTCCAGCACGCGCGCCACCTCGGCGCCTATATGCAGGCGCAGCTCAAGAACGAGACCGATCGTCAGATGGCCGAGCGCTATCGCACGCCGGAAGCCGTGATGCGCGAGACGGCGGTGTCGACGCGCTTCTGAGCGCGCCGCCGCCCCCCCGCCAGACCAACCGCCCCCAACGGAGACAACCTTGGAACACACCGCCCCCACCTTTGCCGCAGCCGCCCGCGAAAGCGCCGCGCTCGCCGCGCCCCCACCGAATCCCCTGCTCGCCGATCCGGCATTCCAGTCCCTGGTGCGCGCGCGGCGCAGGTTCGCGTGGGCCCTGACCGCCATCATGCTGGCGGTGTACTTCGGCTACATCCTCACGCTCGCCTTCCGGCCCGCGCTGCTGGGCCGCCAGCTGACCCTGGGCCAGCCCATGAGCGTGGGCATTCCCGTGGGCTTCGGCATGTTCGCGCTGACCTTCCTGCTGGTGGCGGTGTACGTGCATCGCACCAACACCGTGTACGACCAGCGCATCGGCGAGCTCAAGCAAGGGGCAGCAAAATGAAACGAACCGCCATTTTCTCCATCTCCGCCACTGCCGCAGCCCTGCTGCTTGCGGCCTTGCCAGCGTCCGCGGCACAGAGCTCGGTGGGCCAGGGCATGAACGTCATCGCCATCGCCATGTTCCTGGTGTTCGTCGCCGCCACGCTGGTGGTCACGCGCTGGGCCGCCAGGAGCAACCACAGCGTGGCCGACCACTATGCAGCAGGTGGCAAGATCACCGCACTGCAGAACGGCTGGGCCATTGCCGGCGACTACATGTCGGCGGCCTCCCTGCTGGGCATCTCCGCGCTGGTCTTCACCAGCGGCTACGACGGCCTGATCTACTCCATCGGCTTTCTCGCCAGCTGGCCGATCATCCTGTTCCTGATCGCCGAGCCGCTGCGCAACCTGGGCCGCTTCACGCTGGCGGACGTGGTCTCCTACCGCCTGCAGCAGCGCCCGATCCGCGCGTTCTCCGCGTCCAGCTCCATCGTCATCGTGCTGCTGTACCTGGTATCGCAGATGGTGGGGGCCGGCAAGCTGGTGGAGCTGCTGTTCGGCTTCAGCTACACGGCGGCGGTCGTGCTGGTCGGCGTGCTGATGGTGGTCTATGTGTTCTTCGGCGGCATGCTGGCCACCACCTGGATCCAGATCATCAAGGCGGTGCTGCTGCTCGCGGGCGCCGCTTTCATGGCGTTCATGGTCATGAGCCGCTTCGGCTTCAGCCTGAATGCGTTGTTCGCGCAGGCCATCGAGGCCCACGGCAAGCACGCGGCCATCATGAGCCCGGGCGGGCTCGTCTCCGACCCAGTCTCGGCGGTATCGCTCGGCCTGGCGCTGATCTTCGGCACCGCCGGCTTGCCGCATATCCTGATGCGCTTCTTCACCGTCGGCGACGTCAAGGCGGCACGCAAGAGCATCCTGTATGCCACCGGCATCGTCGGCCTCGGCTACGCGCTGATCATCGTCATCGGCTTCGGCACCATCGCGCTGGTGGCCAGCGAGCCGGCCTACCACACGCCTTCCGGCGCAGTGATCGGCGGCGTCAACATGGTGGCCGTGCACCTGGCCCATGCCGTCGGCGGAAACCTCTTCCTCGGCTTCATCTGCGCTGTGGCGTTCTCGACCATCCTGGCCGTGGTGGCGGGGCTGACGCTGGCCGGCTCCTCCGCCATCTCGCACGACCTCTATGCCAAGGTCCTGCGCCAGGGCAGCGCCACCGACAAGGAGGAGATGCGTGTCTCCCGGATGACCACACTGGTGCTCGGCGTGCTGTCCATCCTGCTAGGCATCCTGTTCGAGAAGCAGACCATTGCCTTTATCGTCAGCCTGACCTTTTCGATCGCCGCCAGCTCGAATTTCCCGGTGCTGCTGCTGTCGATCTACTGGCGCGGACTGACCACGCGGGGCGCCGTGGTGGGCGGCTCTCTCGGGCTGCTGACCGCGGTGGTGCTGACGGTGCTGAGCCCGACAGTGTGGGTGCAGGTGCTCGGCCATGCGAGCGCCATCTACCCCTACGAATATCCGGCGCTGTTCTCCATGCTGGTGGCCTTTGCCGGCATCTACGTGTTCTCGGTCACCGATCGGTCTGCGCGCGGTGCGCGTGAACGCGGCGCCTTCAACAATCAGCTGGTCGATTGCGAGCTCGGGCTGGTCAAGCCACGGTAGGTCCCGTGCCCTGTGCTGCCGGCCGCACTGCCGGCAGCCCGGCCGCGTCTCGCAATTTATCACCCGATTGGTACAATGCCGCAAGCGCCCCGCAAGGGACGTGCCTGTCACAGGTGATCGAATGAAACGAGACGCAACGCCGCCGGAGCCCGCTGCCCCGGCCAAGACCGCAAAACGGCTGCTCCCCGAAGAACGGGAGCAGCAGATCGTGCAGAAGGCCATCGAACACTTCACGCGCAACGGATTCTCCGGCAGCACGCGCGATCTCGCCAAGCAGATTGGCGTCACCCAGCCCTTGCTGTACCGCTACTTCTCCAGCAAGGAGGCGCTGATCGATCGGGTCTACAGCGAAGTGTTCCAATGGCGGCCCGACTGGGAACGCCAGATCGCCGATCGCGCCACGCCGCTGACCGAACGTCTGTATGCGTTCTACCTCGACTATGCCTCCGTGATCCTGCGCGAGGAATGGATCCGGGTCTTCATCTTTGCCGGCCTCACGCGGGAAGGCATCAACAACAAGTACCTCAACAAGCTGCGCAGCAAGGTCTTCCTGCCCGTGCTGGCCGAGGTGCGCGCCGCGTACGGCATCCCAGAGCCGCGCAATGCGGCCGAGCTGGACGCCGAGGTCGAGATGATCTGGGGCCTGCACGCGGCCATCTTCTATCTCGGCGTGCGCAAATGGGTCTATGGCCTCAAGGTGCCCGCGGACATCGGCGCCGTGATCCGCCGCAAGGTGGACATGTTTCTCCACGGCGCGCCTGCTGTCATGCGTTCCCTGCGCGCGCCCGACAAGCCTGGCAACTGAGCCCCTGCAGGGATAGACGACACCCCTTACCGCTGGAGTCTTACCTATGGACAAGCTGCTGGCATTGAAGCTGTTCGTCGAGACGGTCGACGCCAAGGGGTTCTCCTCCGCCGCGCGCCGGGTCAACCTGGCCACGTCATCGGTGACCCGCATGATGGACAGCCTGGAGGAGGAGCTGGGCACCGTGCTGCTGAACCGGTCGACGCGGCAGGTGACGGTGTCCGAAGCCGGCGCTGCCTATTACCAGCGGGCGCGCAAGATCCTCGACGCGGTGGCGGAAGCCGATGCGCTTATCGCCGACCGCGGCGATACACCTGTGGGCCAGCTTCGCGTGTCGCTGCCAGTGGCGTTCGGGCGCCGCTGCATCGCGCCGTTCCTCGGCAGCCTGATCGCGCAGTATCCGAAGCTGGAACTGGAGGTAACGCTGACCGACGAGATTGTCGACCTGCTCGGCGAACGCATCGATCTATCCATCCGCCTGGGCAGCGCCGCGACGCTCGACGAGGTGGTGGCGCGTCAGATCGGCACGTTCCGGCGCAGGTTGGTGGCGAGCCCGGGCTATCTGCAGCAGCACGGCATCCCCACCGCACCTGCGGAGCTGGCTGGGCACGCGTGCCTGCGCTTCACTTACGGCGCGGGCCAGCAGGTGTGGACCTTGCTGCGCGGCACCGAGGAGATCCAGGTGCCCGTTCCGGGCACCTTCAAGAGCAACAACGCCGAAGTGCTGCGCGAACTGGCGCTGGCCGACGGCGGCATCGCCCTGCTGCCCGACTGGCTGGTCGACGACGATATCCAGGGCGGGCGGCTGACCGCCCTCCTGGAAGACTGGACCGTCAACCCCAACCGCGCCAGCTCGGCCATCACCGCGCTCTACCTGCCCAACCAGCGCGGCTCGCGGCGCATCGCCGCCTTCCTCGACTTTCTCTCGCGGATTCCCGGCCCGACCGGCCGGAGCGAAGCAGGCGGCTGACACCCCCTTCCCCCTTCCCCCTTCCCCCTTGCCGCCAGCGCAACGCAACGTTGCG
>NZ_BAAILO010000299.1:113047-172193 GCF_054589115.1 Cupriavidus sp. 8B
CGCGAGGTCAAGCCTGCTGCCGCCGACCGACCCATCGCACCTGACGGAGAACCACCGTGACCCACCATCTCTTCACCTCCATTCGCCTCGGCAACCATACCCTGCCGCATCGCGTTGCCATGGCGCCGCTGACGCGCTCGCGCGCCGGCCAGCCCGGCAACGTGCCCACCGACATGAATGTCGAGTACTACCGGCAGCGTGCCGGCGCGGCGCTGATCGTCACCGAAGCCACGCAGATCTCGCAGCAGGGCCAGGGCTACGCCTGGACACCGGGCATCCATAGCGCGGCGCAAATCCAGGGATGGCAGGCCGTCAGCGACGCCGTGCACGCCCAGGGCGGCATCATCTTCATGCAGCTGTGGCACGTCGGCCGCGTTTCGCACCCCGTGTTCCAGCCCGGCGGCGCGCTGCCAGTGGCGCCCAGCGCCCTGCCGGTCCCCGGCAAGACCTTCATTATCGACGCGCATGGCAACGGCGCCTGGGGCGACGTGCCGGTGCCGCAGGCGCTGACCCTCGACGGCATCCACGACATCGTGTCCGACTACCGGCACGCCGCCCGCAACGCCATGGCCGCCGGCATGGACGGCGTGGAGATCCACGCCGGCAACGGCTACCTGCTCGACCAGTTCATCAACTCCAACAGCAACCAGCGCGACGACGCCTACGGCGGCAGCATCGAGAACAGGGCACGGCTGCTGCTGGAGGTGGTGGACGCGATCGCGGCGGAGGTCGGGCCCGCGCGCGTTGCCGTGCGGCTGACGCCCATGGGGCGCTTCATGGGCATGGGAGATGCATCGCCCGAAGAGACCTTCGGCTACATCGTGCGCCAGCTCGATACCCGGGGCCTGGCGTACCTGCACCTGGTCGAGCCGGCCATGGTCGGCACCGTCAAGGAGGAGCACGCCGATCCCCGCTGGGACGCGATCATCCAGCAACTGCGCGCGGCCTACCACGGCGTGCTGATGCTGGCGGGCGGCTATGGCCGCGACACCGCCGAGCACGCGCTCGCCAGCGGCCGCGCCGACATCATCGCCTTCGGCCGCCCGTTCATCGCCAATCCCGACCTGCCCGCCCGGCTGCGCAGCGGCCTGCCGTTGAACGCGCCCGATGCCACTTCCTTCTTCGGCGGCGGTGCCGGAGGCTACACCGATTATCCGGCCGCGGCGTAAATGCAGGTGGCCAGCAAGCGATAGGGCGTGCTCGGCACCAGCGCCAACGCGCCGGCACACCGCCCTCTCATACTTTGGTTTGGGCGTCACAGACCACTCGTCTGATTGTTGCCGGTCAATACGGCTCCTACCATGCGAGTTGAGCAGTGCCTTCCCGCCGCTGCCGAAGATCCCGATGCATGGGATGCGCGCCGCAGGCCTCCACCGATACAAGGATTCCCGCAATGAACCGGCATCTCCTCACGGCAGGCCAGGCATGAAACGCCGGCCCGTCCTTCTCGCGGCAGCAGGGGCAGCGGCTGTTGCCCTGGTAGCTGCCGCCTGCATCATGTGGGAGCCGGCCATCGCGCCGATCCCCACGCCCGCGCCCGCTTCCTTCGACCGGGCGCTGACGCTGGAGGGCGCCCGCGTGGTCGCGCTCGGCGACTGCGCGGTGTGCCATACGGCCAAGGACGGCCAGCCCTTCGCCGGCGGCCTGCCACTGGTCACGCCGTTCGGCACCATCTACTCGACCAACATCACGCCCGATGTGCAAACCGGCATCGGCAACTGGTCGCTGGACGCTTTCGCGCGCGCCATGCGGCACGGCATCGCGCGCGACGGCCACCAGCTCTACCCGGCGTTTCCGTATGTCCACTTCACCAGGATGTCGGACCGCGACATCGAGGCGGCCTATGCCTACCTGATGCGGCGCGAGCCCGTGACTGCCAGGCCGCCCGCCAACGCACTGATCTTCCCGCTCAACTTCCGGCCCCTGGTCGCCTTCTGGAACGTGCTGTTCCTGCGGCCCGGCGAAGCGCAGCGCGATCCCGCACGCGACGAAGCCTGGAACCGCGGCCGCCTGCTGGTGGATGGGCTCGGCCACTGCGCTGCCTGCCACTCGCCGCTCAACCCGATCGGCGGCGAGAAGCCGGGCCACGCCTTCGACGGCGGCGTGGTGGACAACTGGGAAGCGCCGCCGCTGAATCGCCTGGCGGGAGGGCCTGTGCCCTGGACCAAGGCGCAGCTAGCTGCTTACCTGCGCACCGGCATGTCCGCGGCGCATGGCGCGGCAGCCGGGCCGATGCTGCCAGTCACGCTCGAACTGGCCACGGTGCCGGAGGCGGACGTCGATGCCATTGCGACCTACCTGATGTCGCTGCAGAAGCCGGCACCCGCGCCCGCCGTGGTACCGGTCTCGGCGGCCGTGGCCGACCAGTCCGCCATCGCGCGCGGCGCGACGCTCTTCACCGGGGCGTGCGCCACCTGCCACGGCACCGGTTCGCCGATGCAGAGCGTGGGTGCCCGCCCCAGCCTCGCCACCAGTTCCGCGGTCAACGCGAGCACGCCGCGCAACGCCATCCAGATGATGCTGCAGGGCGTGGCGTGGAACGGCGAGGACGCCATTCACTACATGCCTGCGTTCGCGCAGGCCTTCGACGACCAGCAGCTTGCCGACCTGGCGGCCTACCTGCGCGCCACCTACTCCCGGCAGCCGCCGTGGACCGGCGTGCAGGACACCATGGCTAACCTCAGGAAAGGGGACGAAGCGAGATGATCAAGCTCACCGTCAACGGCGCGAGCCACCAGTTGGACATCGATCCGTCCATGCCGCTGCTCTACGCCCTGCGCGACGAACTGCACCTGCACGGCGCCAAGTTCGGCTGCGGCCTGGGCCAGTGCGGCGCCTGCACCGTCATTGTCGGCGACCGCCCGGTGTTTTCGTGCCTGATGCCGGTGGCATCGATCGGCACCCGGCCGGTGCGCACCATCGAGAGCCTGGGCACCGCCGACAGCCCGGGTCCCTTGCAGAAGGCGTTCATCGACCACCAGGCGGCGCAGTGCGGCTACTGCATCGCCGGCATGATCATGCGCGCGCAGGCCCTGCTGGAGGTCAACGCGCATCCCACCGAGGCCGAGCTGCGCGCGCACATGGAACCCAACCTGTGCCGGTGCGGCACCCATATGCGCATCCTGGCGGCCATCCGCGCCGTGGCCGGCACGCCCGGCGCCGTGCGCCCGGGCGGGGTCAAGGCCGAGGGCAACAAGGAGGGGGCGCGATGAGCGGCCATGACGACCACATCGACCCGGGCCGCCGCGCCTTCCTGGTCTCGGGCTCGCTGGTGGTGGGCTTCACGCTGCTGCCGGGCCGCAAGGCCATCGCGCAGATGGTGCTGGCCGACGAGGGCGCGGCCGTGCAGGTCGCGCGGCAGTACCAGGCGCTGGCGGGCAGCCTGAAGACCAACCCCTATCTCGACGCCTGGATCAGGATCGCACCCGACAACCAGGTCACGGTGTACACCGGCAAGGTCGAGCTGGGCACCGGTGTGCGCACCGCGCTGCTGCAGGTGGCGGCCGAAGAACTGCAGATGGCGCCCGCGCTGATCACCTTCCTGAGCGCCGATACCGGCCGTTCGCCGGACGAAGGGCTGACCGCCGGCAGCCACACCATGGCCGACAGCGGCAGCGCCCTGCTCAACGCAGCGGCCCAGGTGCGCGGGCTGCTGACAGCAGCGGCCGCGCGGCAGTTGCGTGTCGATGCGGCGTCGCTGTCGGTCGGCAACGCACGCATCACCGCCCCCGACGGGCGCTCGCTCTCGTTCGGCGAACTGCTGCCCGCGGTGAACCTGCACCGCGCGGCGACGCCCGCCTCGCCGCTGCGCGACCCGAAGTCGTTCTCCGTGATCGGCACGCCGATGCCTCGGCTGGACATTCCCGGCAAGGTCACCGGCAAGCCGAGCTATGTCCAGGACCTGGCCATGCCGGGCATGGTGCATGCGCGCGTGGTGCTGCCGCCTGCCTATGACGCCGCCCTGCTGTCGGTCGACGAGACCGCGGTCAAGTCCATGCCCGGCGTGATCGCCGTCGTGCGCGACGGCAACCTGCTCGCCGTGGTGGCAAGGGGGGAATGGCAGGCGGTGCGGGCACAGCGCGCGCTCGGCGCCGCCTGCCGCTGGGGCAAGGGGCGCGCGCTGCCCCGCCCCGCCGACGTGATCGCGCAGCTCAAGCAGATCTCCACGCAGCGCATCGAGATCGCCAATACCGGGGGCGCTGTGCCGGCAGGCGCCAGGACGCTGACCGCCACCTACTCCAAGCATTACCTGATGCACGGATCGATCGGCCCCTCGTGCGCCGTCGCGCAGATGCAGGACGGTGTGCTGACCGTATGGACCCACTCCCAGGGCGTCTACCCGCTGCGCGACGGCCTGGCCGAGATGCTGTCGATGCCCAAGGACAAGCTGCGCTGCATCCACGTGGAAGGCTCGGGCTGCTACGGGCACAACGGCGCCGACGACGCCGCTGCGCACGCCGCCTATCTGGCCCGCGCCCTGCCCGGGCAGCCGGTGCGCGCGCAATGGATGCGCGACCAGGAGAACCTGTGGGACCACTTCACGCCGGCCATGGTCACCGAGGTCAAGGCCTCGCTCGATGCCAGTGGCCATATCGTCGACTGGGACTACGCGCTGTGGAGCAGCTCGCATAACGAGCGCGTGGTCAACGCGGGCCGGCTGCTGCCCGCCACGCAACTGGCCAGGCCCTTCGTTCCCGCGCCCTCGGTCCCGATGCTGCAGCCCGAGGGCGGCGGCGACCGCAACGCGATTCCGCTCTACAAGCTCCCGGCCTCGCGCATCGTCAACCACTTCTCGCCGACCATGCCGCTGCGCACCTCGGCGATGCGCTCGCTGGGCGCGCACATGAACGTATTCTCGATCGAGAGCTTCATGGACGAACTGGCCGCCGTGGCCAACACCGACCCCGTCGCCTTCCGGCTGCGGCATCTGGAAGACCCGCGTGCGCGCGACGTGATCCAGCTTGCCGCCGCCAGGTTCGGCTGGCCCCGGCGCGGCCGCAAGCCCGGCCGCGGCGTCGGCTTCGCGTTCGCCAGGTACAAGAACCTGAGGGGCTATGTGGCGATCGCGCTGGAGATCTCGGTGGTGCGCGACACGGGCCTGGTGCGTCTCGAGCATGCGGAGGTGGCCGTCGATTGCGGGCAGATCGTCAATCCGGATGGCGTTCGCAACCAGATCGAGGGCGGCATCCTGCAGGCCGCGAGCTGGACGCTGTACGAGCAGCTGCGCTTTGACACCGGCGGCATCGGCAGCTTCGATTGGAGCGCCTATCCGATCATGCGCTTCTCCGCCGTGCCCACCACCATCAACGTGCACCTGATCGACCGCCCGGGCACGCCGTTCCTGGGCGTGGCCGAAGCGGCGATGGGGCCCACCGCGGGCGCCATCGGCAATGCCCTGTTCGATGCTACGGCCAAGCGCCTGCGCGACATGCCGCTGGGCGGCGAGCGGCTGCGCAGGGAAATCGCGCCGTAGCGCGCAGCGTGCCATGTCCCGGGCGCTAACCGGTGCCCGGCCCCCGAACCTCAACGCCATGACCATCATGCCCACCATGCCCACGTCCAGACCTTACCGCGCCATCGTGATCGGCGGCTCGCTCGGCGGGCTCTTTACCGCCATCTGCCTGCGCGCCATCGGCTGGAATGTCGATGTCTTCGAGCGCTCGCCGCAGCAACTCGACAGCCGCGGCGGCGGGCTCGTGCTGCAGCCTGGCGTGCTCGACGCGCTGGACTTCGCCGGGGTCGCGCACCCGCCAGAGTTCGGCGTGCCGTCGAAGGACCGCATCTTCCTGGACCGCGAGGGTGTGGTTCGCCGCATCTACATGCCGCAGACACAGATCGCCTGGAACGGACTCTATGCCCTGATGAAAGGCGCGCTCGATCCGGGCATGATCCATGCCGGCGAGGAACTGGTCGCACTGGCCCACGAGGCCGATCATATGACGGCCCGCTTTGCCTCCGGCCGCACCGAGCGCGCGGATCTGCTGATCGGCGCCGACGGACCGTTGTCCACGGTGCGGCAGGCGTTGCTGCCCGGCGATGCGCCCGCCTATGCCGGCTATGTCGCCTGGCGCGGCGTGCTGCCCGAGGCTGCGCTGGGCACGCAGGCCAAGTCGCTGCTGGTCGATGCCTTTGCCTTCCAGGACGGCCCGGGACACCAGATGCTGACTTACCTGATTCCCGGCGAGGACGGGTCGGTCCTGCGCAACGAACGGCGCCTGAACTGGGTCTGGCACCGCGCGCTGCCCGCCGGAGGACCGCTGGCGGCGGTGCTGCTGGACCGCCATGGCCGCCAGCACACGCATTCGCTGCCCCCGGGGGCGGTCAAGGACGCCGATGCCCGGGCGCTGCGGCATGACGCGGCGGACAGCCTCGCGCCCGTGTTCGCGGCACTGGTCGCATCGACCCCTGATCCCTTCCTGCAACTGATCCAGGACTACGCGGCGCCGCGCATGCGCTTCGGCCGCGCCGTGCTGCTCGGCGACGCCGCCTTCGTGGCGCGTCCGCATACCGGCGCAGGCGCGGGCAAGGCGGCAGCCAATGCCGTGGCCCTGGCGCGCGCGCTGCAGGCCACCGGGAACCGCATTGACGACGCGCTCGCGCTATGGGATCGAAGCCAGTGGGCCGCGGACAAGCGCCTGGCCCAGTGGGGCATCGCGCTGGGCAGGCGCATCATGGGCGTGGTGCAGCCTGCCTAGCCGGGTCGGCAACGCGGCTCAGCGCGCCGGCACCGGCGCGAGCGACGCGTGGGGCGTGGCGGTGCGCTGCGCGGCCTTGTGCACCATGGTGTAGGCGTAGTCCACGCCCATGCCGTAGGCGCCCGAGTGTTCCTTGACCAGTTTCATCACCGCGTCGTAGGTGTCGCGGTGGGCCCAGTCGCGCTGCCATTCGAGCAGCACCTGCTGCCAGGTCACCGGCACCACGCCGGCCTGCACCATGCGCTGCATGGCGTAGTCGTGTGCTTCCTTGCTGGTGCCGCCGGAGGCATCGGCCACCATGTAGATCTCGTAGTCGCTGTCGTGCATCGCGGACAGCGCGAAGGTGGTGTTGCAGACCTCGGTCCACAGACCGGCCACGATGATCTTCTTGCGGCCGTTGGCGGCCAGCGCGTCGCGCACCTTCTGGTCGTCCCACGAGTTCATCGAGGTGCGTTCCAGCGTCGACTGGTCGGGGAACACATCAAGCAACTCGGGGTAGGTATAGCCCGAGAAGGAGTCCGACTCGACCGTGGTGATGGTGGTCGGGATGCCGAAGATCCGGGCGGCCTTGGCCAGGCCCACCACGTTGTTCTTCATCGCCTGGCGGTCCATCGACTGCACGCCGAAGGCCATCTGCGGCTGGTGGTCGATGAAGATCAGCTGGCTGTTTTGCGGGGTCAGTACTTCGAGTTTCGGATTGGACATGATCTGCGCTCTCTCATTGAAATTGGTTGAACTTCGTGGGGCAGGGTTTTTTGTGTCCGTGCCGTCCATGGACTGAACTATATGAGAGCAACCCACGTGTGAGCCAATCAATTCATGGATGCATTATTCAAATATTTTGACGATTGATTCTCCCCAAAGAAACGGAGACGGCCCTCGCAGGCAACGGCCTTCTTCCCATCTGCAGCGGGCGCCTCCTACGTTCGTATAGCTCTGCCATCTCAATGCAGTACCGCGACTGCACGGATGGACAACTGCGTGCGGCGTGGGGCGCGTCATAAGATGTCTTCACGGCCGGCGTCCGCACGCCAGCCCTCATCCGCGCGACAGGGTCCGGCTGCCCCCCCCCCGCGCGCCTCCCCTTCCAGCGGAGCCGCCATGAGCAAGAACGAAAGCCTGTTGCAGGAACGCCAATGGCGCTGCGCGCCCCGGCGCGGCGAGTCAAGACCGGCAAGGCTGCAAAGGCCGGCTGAGCTGAGCCCCCGACCGTGACTCTGCCCACGACCCCGCACGTTTCCATCATCCGGAGCTGACCATGCCAGCGCACCCGAATCACGCCACATCATCCACACCACACGCACAGGCGGACCGCCCCGACCCGTGGGGCAGCACCATCGGGCTGCTCCACGCGCGTCAAGCCTTCCAGCTGTGCGCCGATGGCGCATGGCCCGATGAGGAAGACCCGCAAGACCGCCGGCACACCGCCATCGTCAGCGTGGTGGAGCGGCCCAGTTCCACGTTGGCGGTGATCAGCTGGCGCGATCCCACCCATTGCCGCTACGGCGACCAGATCTGGACTGCGGTATCGGCGCGCGAGGATGGGGTTTGCGCCCTCAGCGGCCTCCCCATCGCAAAGGGCCAGGCCGTCTATCGCCCGCGCCCCTGCCGGCCGCCGGCGCGCAACGCCTATGCCATGATCCTCGCGTCTGCGCTACATGCAGCGTGCGGGACCGCCGACGCCGCCCGCAGCGAGGATGCCTGGGCGGCATGAGGCAGGCAAGGGGTCGCCGCCAGATGCACGTGCGGGCCGCCCCGTGCAAATCAACAAGGGCCGGCCGCGGCGAGTCATCGAAACGGAAATGCCCTGAGGTCGAAGAATGAACCTGCGCGTTCCGGGGGCCAAGGCCCCGGCTCCCATGGTGCCATGAGCGCGTGCCTGGCTGACTACGTTTTCTGGCACTTACTGCTCCGCCGGCGCACCTTCCGGTTGAGCCTCGCCATTTTCGATAGCGGTCGGCTCCATCGGCGGGACATTTTCTTCGAAGAAGTAATCAAGCCGCCCCGACAGGTCCGTTTCCGGCACCTGTAGCCCGGTTGCCGGATTGATCCGCACCGTCACGACCCCGTCAGGGGCGGTTAGCTGACGTTCAGGGCTGTTCTGCAGTGCCGCTTTCATGAAATCCATCCAGATCGGCAGCGCAGCGCGGGCGCCCACCTCGCCCTTTCCCAGCGACCGAGGCTGATCGAAGCCGATCCATGTGATCGTCAGTCGGTCGGACGAGTACCCGTCGAACCACGCGTCAATGAAGTCATCGGTGGTGCCGGTCTTACCCGCCAGATCGCCACGCCCCAACTGCTTGGCCGCCGCCCCCGTGCCATACTCGACGACATCATGAAGCATGCTGGTCATCATGAACGCGTTCCTGGCATCGATCACCCGCGGCGCGCCGTCGGCGGCAGTCAGCGGGTGAGCCTGAAACAGGACATTGCCGCTTGAATCGGTCATGCGGTCGATCAAGTACGGGCGGATCAGGTAGCCTCCGTTAGCAAACGTCGCATACGCGACGGCCATTTGCAGCGGCGTGAAGGATCCCACGCCAAGCACCATCGACGGATACGGAGGGATCTCACTGAGCGGAAAGCCGAAGCGGGTCACGTATTGCCTCGCGTATGGCACACCAATCTGTTCGATCACCCTCGCTGCCACGACATTGCGCGACTCGGCGAGCGCGTATCGAATCGAGATCGGACCGAGGTAATTCCGCTCATAATCAACCGGCGCCCAGGCCTTCTGTCCCGGCCCGGATGGAGGCACGACAAATGGACTGTCGTCGACCATGGTCGCTGGCATCAACCCTTTTTCCAGCGCGGCAGAATAGATAAAAGGTTTGAAACTGGACCCGGGTTGTCGCCGCGCCTGCGTCACGTGATCGTAGGATTCGAGCCTGAAATCGAAGCCGCCCTGCAATGCCGTGATAGCTCCAGTGGCCGGGTCGATAGACACCAGCGCAGCTTGCGCCTGTGGAATCTCGGCAAGCCGCCATGTCCCATTGTCCAGGCGCTCAAGTCGAACCAGCGATCCGATCTGCAACCGCGCAGCCAGCGGCATTGCGCGACCCTTGCCGAGCGTGGCTCGTCCCATGGGCCCGATGGAAAATCGCCCTGTGCTACCGTCGGCGAACATCACGCTTGCCGCACCACTGTGCACGCTCAGCACTACTGCCGGCACCAGTCCGCCCAAGGATGGTAGCCCGCTCAATGCCTGCATCACCACTGCCTTGACCTGTACGGGATCACGCGGCAGGTCAAGGTTGCGCTCCGGACCGCGATAGCCATGCCGCATATCGTAGGCCACCAACCCACGCGCGACCGCCTGGTACGCGCGCGCCTGATCCAAGTCATGTAGCGTCGTATAGACGTTGAGCCCGATCTGGTAGGCTGCGTCGCCATACTGCTGCACCATGATCCGGCGCACGTCCTCTGCAACGTACGCGGCGTTCACGCGATATCGCGCGCGCGCCTCCCGGAGATGGATCGGCTCCGCAATGGCCTGCTGGAACCGGTCCGGCGCAAGAACGCCCAACGCGAGCATCCGGCCAAGTACATAGCGCTGACGGGCGATCGCTGCTGCAAAGTTGACCACGGGATTGTCACGTGAAGGCGCTTTGGTCAGGCCGGCCAGCAGCGCCGCCTGCGCAACACTCAACTGATTCAGGGGCATACCGAAGTAGACATCGGCCGCGGCGGCGAATCCGTATGCGCCTTCCCCGAGATAGATCTGATTGACGTATCTCTCGAGAATCTGCTCCTTGCTCAAGGTCCGTTCGATCTTGACCGCCAGGAGCGCCTCGGCAAACTTCCGTTCGAAGCTCTTCTCGGGTGACAGGTAGACGCTGCGCGCCAGTTGCATCGTCAACGTGCTCGCGCCCTGCCGTTTTTCCCAGCTCGACAGGTCGGCGAGCGCGGCACGGACAATGCTCGGGTAGTCGATCCCGTGGTGCTGATAAAAGCGATCATCCTCCGCGGCGACAATTGCGGCTCGAAGCGATTGCGGGACGTCGGAAAACGCGACGACCACGCGCCGCTCCTTGCCAAACTCACCAATGAGCGTGCCTTGCGCAGTGAATACCCGAAGCGGCAGCGCAGGACGGTAGTCCGTCAAATCGTCAAGCGCGGGGAGTCTTGAGTATTCCAGCACGGCAGCCAGCAGAACGACCAGCACGCCAATCACCACCAGGCAACAGGGCGTTGCCAGCAGCCACAAAATCCCACGCAAAATCCGGGCGCTTCGGCTTTGATTCATGACGCTATCCAGCACCTACCAATGTATCAGCGCTTTACCCAGACCTGCAACTGCACAAAGAGGCACAATCATCAAAGGAGGCGCGCGGCGAGACCCCCTGCGAATTGGCCTGGTCGATCCGCACTGACATTGCTATTTAGCCTGCCCATCGACACCTAAAAACAGCCTGGACAAGCCATGTGTAGAGGCCAAATGTAAAGGCCAAATCAGAATGCCCGGTTCCAGCCAGGCTCAAATGTCCGAGTTTGATGGCGTAGGCTCGAGGGTTTCCAACGCCTCCAGCTTTTCCTTCATCCACTCGATAAACGCCGATACCGCGGTCGGCAGGTGCCGGCGGCTCGGGTACAGGACGCTGAGGCCATGGCTGGTCTGCTGGTACGCCGGTAGCACTGGCACCAGCAGACCGGCCTGCACATCGAGCGTGGCCATCGACGGCGGCAAGAGTGCGATGCCGAGTCCGGCCAGCGCGGCTTTGCGCAGTGCCTGTGCAGTGTTGCCGCTAAAGCGGCCGCTGACCTGCACCTCCTCTTCGGTCCCATCGGGGCCGACGAGGCGCCAGCTGGCGTGGCCGCTGACGTGCCCGGCGGTCACGCAGTCGTGGTTTGCCAGGTCTTGCAGCGAGCCAGGCGCGCCGCGCGCGGCAAGGTAGGCCGGGCTGGCCACCAGCCCGTCGCTGCGCTCGCCCAGGAGCTGGCGGCCGATATAGCCCGAGTCCGGCAACTGGCCACCGCGAAATGCGATGTCTATCTGCTCGGCAATCAGGTCGGCCTTGGCGTCGCTTAGCACGAAATCGAGCCGGACCTGCGGATACACGGCCAAAAACTCGGCGATCCATGCCATCGGGAAGAACTCGAAGAAATCGGCTGGCGCCGCTACGCGCACCGGCCCACTGGGTTCCTGGCCGCCTGACGCCAGCGCCTGGCTGGCTTCGACCAGCCCGTCGACCGCGCCTGCGCAGCGCTCGTGGAAGACCTGGCCCGCATTGGTCAGCGTGAGCTTGCGCGTGGACCGTTGCATCAGCCGTGTGTCGAGTTGGGCTTCGAGTTGCTGGACGCGCCGGCTCACTGTGTTGGCAGGCAATCCCAGCCGCCGCGCGGCCTCGGCAAAGCTGCCGTAGCGCACCACCTGCACAAACAGCGCGATGTCGTTCAGGTCAACCATGGCAGGCAATTCCTTCTAAAAATGGATGAGTGCACTCCTATTGTGCCATCTACTCAAGCAATGCAGGCACTTCCATAATCTGACCAACGGTCGGTAGGTCGACCGCTTACACCTTCCCATCGTCACCCCGCCCCTCTTCCAGGAGTAGCCATGACATCACATCAACTCCGCATCGGCATCATCGTCGGCTCCACCCGCGAAGGCCGTTTCGGCGATAAGCCCGCACGCTGGATCCACGAGATCGCCCGCCAGCGCTCCAATCTCGACGTGGAGCTGATCGACCTGCGCGATCATCCCCTGCCCTTCTTCGACGAGCCAATGTCGCCAGCATGGGCGCCGGTGAAGAACGAGGCGGCGCTGCGCTGGGCCGACAAACTGGCAACGCTGGATGGCCTGATCGTAGTCACGCCCGAATACAACCATGGCCCCAGCGCGGTGCTCAAGAACGCATTCGACTACGCCTACCAGGAATTCGGCCGCAAGCCGATCGGCTTCGTGGGCTACGGCGGCGTAGGGGCGGCGCGGGCCGTGGAGCAGATGCGCCTGGTGGCGATTGAAATGCAGATGGCACCGGTGCGCAACGCCGTGCATATCGGCATGGTCGAGTTCCTCGGCATCTGGCAGCAGGGCAAGCGTTTCGAAGACTTCCCCCACCTGGCGCAGGCAGCCGACGGACTGCTCGACGACATCGCCTGGTGGGCCAAGGCGCTCAAGACTGCAAGAGAGGCCGCATGAACGCTCTCGCCGGCAGGCCGCGCGCCATTGTCCATCGCACGCACGGCAACACGCACGGACCGATCACGCGGCTTATGAGTCCGGGCGACCTGGGCCAGCGTCTCAAGCCGTTCGTGTTCCTCGATCGCTTCAGTTTGCAGGCGAGGGCCGGCCAGGCCTTCGGCATGCATCCCCACTCGGGGATCGCCACGCTGACCTACTTGACCGAAGGCGACACGCTGTATGAAGACTCGACTGGCCAATACGGTGTGTTGCCCGCCGGCGGCGTCGAATGGATGCGGGCTGGCGGCGGTGTCTGGCACACCGGGGCGCTTGCGCCCGGGGTGACGCACGTGCATGGCTTCCAGCTCTGGGTGGCCTTACCGGCCGCGGAGGAAAATGCCCCGGCCCATAGTCTCTACCTTGCGCCGTCACAGGTGCCGCAAGAGGGACCGGCGCGCGTCCTGCTCGGCCGCTACGGTGCGGCCCAAAGTGCCATCCCGGCACCGGCGCCAATCAACTATCTGGCGGTGCGCCTGCAAGACGGCGAGCGCTGGATTTACCAGCCGCCGGTTGGCCATACGGTGGGTTGGGTCGCGGTCGACGCCGGTCGGCTCGACGCGGGCGACAGCGGTGGCCCCATCGGTACCGGCGAACTCGCGGTGTTCGAAGAATCCGAAGGCGCGATCGGCCTCGTCGCCCGCGGCGAGACCGCGTTTGTCCTGGGCTCGGCCGTCAAGCATCCCTACGAACTGGTGACAGGCTACTACTCCGTGCACACGAGCCCGGCGGCTCTTGCGCGGGGAGAGGCCGAGATCCGGCGCATCGGCGCGGGCCTGCGGGAAAGGGGGCAGCGGGCCTAGCAGCCGCGCTTGAGGACTTCCGAGCGGAAGGCTTCTTGCGGTACGCCGGTCCACTGTCGAAGGTCGCAGGGGAGGCGGCTAGCGAATCGGAAGCGGCTTTGGCCCAAGCCATGCAAGCGCTGGCGATTTTCGGCGCCAATGGCGAAGTTCTGGAGAGTCGGTCAAGTCATTTGCAGCCGTCGGTTGCGCGCGACGAGAAGGATTAGCGCGATGGTGGCGACACAAAAAGCCGCGCCCGCATAGAACGTGAAGGCTGCGCCCAGCCGGTCCCACAGCAGGCCTGCCAGCACGCTGGCGACGAGCAGGGCCAGCCCGCTTGCCAGATTGAAAAGGCCGTACGCCGTTCCACGCAGGTCGTTGGGCGCGGTGTCCGCCACCATCGTGGCAAGCAGGCCTTGTGTCATGCCCATGTGCAGGCCCCATAGCGCCACACCCGCCAGGGTGACCGCCCAATGGGTGCCGAGCGCGAGCACAAGATCGGCGAGCACCAGCACGACCAATCCCCAGGTCAGCAGCGTCGTATGACGCAGACCATCGGACAGCTTCCCGAACGGATACGCTGACAGCGAATAGACGAGGTTCATCGCCACCAGGACCACCGGTGCCAGATAGAGCGCCAAGCCGACCTGCTGGGCACGAAGCACCAGGAAGGCCTCGCTGAAGCGCGCTAGCGTAAAGACGGCACCGATTGCGACCACTTGCCAATATGGCCGTCCCAGCCGAGTCAGGTTCGCCCATTTGATGGGGTTGGTGCGCTTGACGCCGCCCTGGGGCTCCGGCTCCCGCACGCCAATCATGAGCAGCAATACCGAGAGGATGCCAGGGATAACCGCGACCCAGAAGACGGCCCGGAAGTCGTTTGCCCAGAGATACATCAGGCCGATGGCGATCACGGGCCCCAGAAGTGCTCCCACGGTGTCCAGCGATTGCCGCAGCCCAAACGCGGCACCCCGGAGATGGGGCGGCGCGATGTCGGCCACCAGCGCGTCGCGGGGCGCCCCACGCATGCCCTTCCCGATCCGGTCCGTGAGACGCGCCGCCAGCACGGTCCCCACCCCGGGGGCCAGCGCAAACAGGGGCTTGGACAGTGCCCCGAGCGCGTATCCGGCGACGGCGAGTCCCTTACGCTTGCCCAGGTAGTCGCTCAAGGTGCCGGAAAACACCTTGACCATTAGCGCGGTTGCCTCCGCGACACCCTCGATGAGTCCAACGTAGAAGGCGCTGGCGCCAAGTGTCGTCACCATGAAGACCGGCAGCAAACTGTGAATGATCTCCGACGAGATGTCCATCAAGAGGCTGACGAAGCCCAACATCCATATGCCTGACGGAATCTGGCTCAGTGTACGAGTGGAAGCGGCCACGGTGACTCCCTTGTTACTCCTTTGTTGCCTGATTGAGGCTCCCGCCGCGGCGCAGCATGAGTAAGAGGGTGAGTCAGGGCCAACGCGAGCATGCTGGCGCTCTATCCGCCTGGATCGGAGTCCAGCCATGCCGAAGCCCGGGAAGGTGACCATGCCGATGCATGAACTGGACCGGTTCAAGGTGTGCTGCGGTATCGCGAAGACCCTCCAAGCAGGCTCGGCCGCGACAAATAACAGGCAACAACCCCGCGTTGTCGAACGCCACGCCATCGGCGTCCGCGACCTGCCCATATCATCGCCGCCCGAGCACTACAGCAGATCAATTTGCACCAATGTATGGCAGTAGTCGTAGGCGGCCTCACCGTGCGGACCATTCGTCGGCCCTCCGAAGCCAGGGGTCAGTCGTAGGTCCCGGAGTATTTGGACCGTGAGCCCGAGCGTCATGTGCGGACGCCAACCGCTCGCGGGTTTCGCGACACGAAGGATGTAATAGCCTTTGCAGGCCTCTACCGCGAAGGGGTCGGTTCCCGACGGTGGCGTCACGTGATCGACCTCGACGATTTCGAATTGGCCCGTACCGGTGACCTCGGTGTGCTCGACGTTCCGGAACGCTCCGAGGTCGATCGCCCTAAAGCTCTTGATCCCAAGACCCGACACGCCCAGGCCGCGCACGTCAGTTACGCAAACCTTGAGGTAGATCGCCTGCTCCATGGCGCCAGACTGGAGGCCATACTTGTCCAGAACCGCCTCGACGCGACTGACCATGACGCCCTCCTTTCCCTATCGATCCACCCTTGACAGAATCACTACTAGCAAATTCCCGGGACTTTTCAAGGGACATTTCGAAGGCGGCGAATTCGTCATTGGCTTCACCCGGCCAACGGCATTCGACAGGCCCCGCACGTTGGTTGCATGAGGCAACCTGCGAGGCGCCGTTACGCCTGGTATGCGCCGGCGAAGGCGTCGCCGAGCCAGCTCATGTCTCCGCCCCGCTCGCATGCCCAATGGACAGCCGACTCGACCGAACCATGAGGGCGTGCGCGATCGTGACTTCGCTGGGAACCCACTCGGATACGCAGACGGCGCAACTCGACCCTAGGTTAGCTGATACAACGGATCGGGTACCTTTTCTTCCGGAATTTCACGATTACAAAGCTCAAGTAGCGATCGCTCGATATTTCTCGTGATTGCGTCGAGCGCGAGCGCGTTTGGAGCCATACTAAATGGCTCCGACACTTCTTCGGCTATCGCCTCCAACGCAATTAACGTGTAGGCGACGAAAACGCTGATTATTGGAGTAAACAGTTCCGTCGAGTCGACAAGGCCAAACGGGAGCATTATGCAATATGCATATACCGTGCGATGAAGCAGGACGCCATAGGAGAATGGAATTGGAGTGGATGCGATTCTCTCGCACCCTCCAACTGTTTTTTCCAGATCGTTTATCCGGGCGTCGAACATCCATAGCTTCGTGTCAAAAGTCCGCTCACCCAATTGAAGCCGACCAAGCTTGCAGCGAATATCATTGAGAATCGCGATCGGCTGATAATGTTTTGAACGCAATCTTTCCGCCGCCTCCCGGCCCAGAAGTCGATTTAAATCCTGCATCGGATCCGTTTTACGAAGCTGGTGCTTCAGTGCATAGACAAATGCAATAAGACCATTGACCAGCTGCACACGATCCGCACGGTCATCATGGATGTAGCACAATACCTGCGACGTGAGCGAGCGCGAGGCGATGAGTACGCTGCCCCAAAGATGCCGCGCTTCCTTGTAGCGCTCATAGCTGGCATTGTTCCTGAACGCAAGAAAGATCGTTAGCGCCACTCCGAAGAGTGTGAAAGGGGCGGTATTCAGTGGAATCTTTTCGCCCAGGATACGTCCTTGGGTGAGGACCGCAAAGCCGCTCACAACAGCCAGGAAAAGTAGCTGCGGAATGATTGACAGCAATACGGAGCCGTTCCACACGAACAGCATGCTGAACCAATTCTTCTTTGGCCGCACGATCATAATATTTTCTTGATTTTTAAATAATACCCACGTGGACAGCCAAATTCCTGATGAAATCAGTCCACGTCACACTTGCCGCTCGCATTGCCGGGAGGCACGCGCCCGGCCTATTCAGCCTGAGCGCCCGCCTCGATCGGGCCCGCACTCACCATTAGTCAAGGAGGCGGAGGCGGCGCGGAAACGGAAGAATCGGGGTTACCTGAAGGCTCCGGACTATTTCCTGCCGTAGATTGAGCGCTCGTCGTGCCTGGCTTATTCACCTTGGCTTTCCGAGCCACCGCGGCCTTATTCAGTATCACCTCACCCTTATCCTTGTCAAAGCCCAGCTCGACACTATCACCCGATTTCAGGCCGTCGCCGAGAATCTCCTTCGCGAGCCTCGTTTCGACCTTCTGACGAATCTGGCGCTTCAGTTCGCGTGCACCGAACTCCGGCTGATAGCCTGCCTCGACCAGATGATCGATGAGTGAAGCGCAGAGCGTCACCGTGATGTCCTGTGCTGCGGCGGTCCGCACCACCCTTTCGAGCTGAATCTGCACGATCGAGCGGATGTTCTCTCGCGAAAGCGCATGGAACACGATGATATCGTCGATGCGGTTCAGGAACTCAGGACGGAAGTGGCCCTTGAGAACCTTCATGAGTTCGTCGCGCAACGCCTTGTCGGTGATGCGGGAATCCTCAGGGCGCTCGAGGTTCTCCATGATGATCGCTGCGCCAAGGTTGCTGGTGGCAATGAGAATCGTGTTGCTGAAATCCACGACACGCCCCTTTCCGTCGGTCAGGCGACCGTCGTCAAACACCTGCAGCAGCACGTTGTTCACGTCGGGGTGTGCCTTCTCGATCTCGTCGAGCAGAATCACGCTGTAGGGACGTCGCCGGACGCGCTCGGTCAGTTGCCCCCCTTCGTCGTAACCCACATATCCTGGGGGCGCGCCAATGAGCCGTGCAACCGCATGCCGCTCCATGTACTCGGACATGTCGATACGGATGATCGCCTGTTCATCGCCGAACACCGTTTCCGCCAGCGCCTTTGCCAGTTCGGTCTTGCCGACGCCGGTGGGCCCCAGGAAGAGGAACGTTGCAATCGGCCGGTGTGCTTGACCGAGCCCTGCGCGTGACAAACGCACTGCGTCGCTGACCGCGACTACGGCTTCCTCCTGGCCCACGACGCGTTCGCGCAACTTGGCTTCCATCTTCAGGAGTTTTTGACGCTCTTCCTGAGTGAGGTCAGTAACCGGAATGCCCGTAAGGCGAGATACCACCTGGGCGATTGCCGCGACCGTTACCTCAAGCGTCTGCGAGCCTGTCTTGCGCTGCCAAGCCTCGGTCAGGTCGTCGAGCCGCGTTTGCTTCTCCTTGATGCGTTCTTCAAAGTCTTTCGCCTCATCGTAGCGCTTGCGCGACGACGCATAGTCTTGCTCTCGCTTGATCTGTGCGATTTCCGCTTCGAGTTCCTGGATATCGGTTGGCCGCGATGTCGAGCCGATGCGCACACGCGCAGCCGCCTGGTCGATCAGATCGATGGCCTTGTCTGGCAGAAAGCGCGACGTAATGTAGCGGTCTGAAAGCTCGGCAGCGGCGACAAAGGCATCGTCGGCAAACGTGACCTGGTGGTGTGCCTCAAGTTTGTCGCGCAGGCCGCGCAGGATGATGATGGTCTGCTCAACAGTTGGCTCCGGCACGAGCACCGGTTGGAAACGTCGCTCAAGCGCGGCGTCCTTCTCGATGTATTTCTGGTATTCGTTGAGCGTCGTTGCGCCGATCAGGCTCAGTTCGCCGCGCGCAAGCGCGGGCTTCAGCACGTTCGCGATGTCAAGGCCGCCTTCGCCGCCGCCCTGCCCCGCACCCACGATTGTGTGCAATTCGTCGATAAACAGGATCAGCTCGGCGTTCTTCGCGGTCACCTCGTCTATCAGCTGCTTCGCACGTTCCTCGAATTCACCGCGATACTTCGCACCGGCAACCATGGCGTTGATGTTCACCTCGACGAGGCGCTTGTCGCGCAGCACCTCTGGCACGTCGCCATTGACGATGCGCTGCGCGAGGCCTTCGACAATCGCAGTCTTCCCAACCCCCGGCTCGCCGATCAGCACCGGATTATTCTTCTTGCGCCGGGCAAGGACTTCGATCGTGCTCTCGATTTCCTGCGCGCGACCGAGCACCGGGTCGAGCTTGCCCTGCCGCGCCATTGCCGTAAGGTCGCGGCCGAACTTGTCGAGCGTCGGGGTGCCCGTCGGCGTATCGACTCGGCCGTCCTCCGCGCCCTTGCCGACGAGTTTCACCACCTTCTGGCGCAGCACCTCGGGCGTCACGCCGTACTTCTTCAGCAGAGTCCCCGCGATGCTGTCCGGGACGGCGGCAAGGCCGATGAGCAGATGCTCCGGGCCAACGTACGAATGTCCCAGATCACGCGACGCCTGAAACGCGTAGAGAAAGGCTTTCTTCAGGCGCGGAGAAATCGTCATTCTATCAATCGGTGCATCCGGCTCGGCAGGGCCCGTTTGCGCATGCTTGTCGATGTACCCCATGATGTCCTGCGGCGAGAGCTTCAACTCCTTGAGCAACGCGGTCCCGACGTCAGTATCGGCAAGCACGTACAGCAGATGCTCTGTATCAAGCTCATTGCGACGCAGTTCGTGGGCTTTCTCTGCCGCGCGCTGCAGGAGTTCAAGAGTCTGCTCGCTGAACGCATCGGTGACATCCACGGATTCACGCGGCACCTCTGCAGCCAGCCCCGAATCCTCGGCCTCATGATCCATCACGCCCCCCAAACCATCGAAGAAACGAGACAAGCCACCACCCAATAGCGAGTCGAACGGATTCATCATGCTCTGGTGGCGCAGCAACTGGCGATAGTCATAGTCGCAGATTGACATCGATTTGCGCTGACCGTTCTGCACAACCGCGACCCGCGCAACGGCTGGGCGTGCATTGCAGATTTCACAAAGTGTCGACATGATGGATTCATCTCCATAGTGAGGTATCGCAGGATGCCGCCACGCGCGCAATTGACGCGGGAGGCGCCGCGATCTAGCCGCGGCACCTCCCCATGGCGGCATGAGGATCTGGCTCCCCCGGGCCGATTCGCTTCTCTGCTGCCGACTCCACTCGGCGACATCGAAATGACACACGTACTCAAGAAGTGAGGAGACGTGCAACGCCCTGCCCGTGGATGAGCAGGTTTAATTGTGTGACCTCCTGCCAAGTGGCTTGGTCCTCGCCGCAAATCACGTCACTTCCGAGCGCACCACACGCACCGGAACTGACTTGTAGGACGGTGTGCCACTATCCTCATCGATGTAGTCGAGCGGCACTAGTTTGTTCGCTTCGGGATAGTAAGCCGCGACCGAACCGGCAGAGATGTCATGCTCGATTGCGGTAATTTTTTCAACCCGAAGCAACCTGCCCGATGTAATCGTCTCGATATCGACCAGATCCCCATGCTCCAGGCCACGCGCGGCCAGATCCGCTTCGTTCATGAACAACACATCACGCCGACCGAACACGCCCCGATACCGGTCATCCATTGCATAGATGGTCGTGTTGTATTGATCATGGCTGCGGATTGTCACGAGGCGCAACACATCGTCGGCCTGGACTTCCTTGTCTTCGTGCAGCCCTTTGAACACGAAGAACATGGCTTTTCCTGATGGTGTTTCCCATTTTCGCTCAGTGGGCGGAAGCGGCATGCGAAATCCTCCCGGAACTCGAACGCGCTCATTGAAATTCTCGAATCCCGGCACAGTCTTCTCGATCAGATCGCGAATCCTGTCATAGTCTGCAGTCAATGCAAGCCATGACACCCTGCTGTTCGGCAAGGTGGCGGTGGCAATGCCAGCCACGATCGCTGGCTCGGATCTCAGGAACTCGGAAGCGGGCGTAAGCTTCCCGGCTGAGGCGTGAACCATCGACATCGAATCCTCTACCGTCACCGATTGGGGCCCAGTCTCCTGCACGTCAAGTTCGGTGCGACCCAGGCAGGGCAGCAAATAGGTTTCCTTTGCCACCAACAGATGCGTGCGATTGAGTTTGGTGCCGACGTGGACACTCAAGTCGAGCCTGCCCATGGCGGGGAAGCACTGATCAGGATCAGGCAGCGCGACCGCAAAGTTTCCGCCCAGGCAGATCAATGCCTTGGCCGTGCCTGCAATCATCGCTTGCATGGCCCTGACGGCGTCATGCCCATGCTGGTCGGGCGGCTTGAACCCGAATACTTCCTCGATTTTTGCAAGAAAGCGACTCGACGGCTTCTCGGTAATGCCAACCGTCCGATTCCCCTGCACATTTGAGTGACCTCGCAATGGGCAAATGCCGGCGCCAGGTTTTCCAACGTTGCCGCGCAACATCAGCAGATCGCACAGCAGACGGACATTCGCAGTGCCTTCATTGTGCTGCGTGACACCCATCCCGTAGCTGATGATCGTGGCATTCGACTTTGCATAGGCAGCCGCGACCAGTTCAAGATCCGCGCGGCCCAGTCCACTGGCCTTCTCGATATCCGGCCATTCCGTGGCCTCGAGATCATCAGCAAGCGCGTCAAATCCTTCGGTATGCGTAGCGATGAACTCGTAGTCGAGGACACCGCCCTGCCTGGCTTCCAGGTCCATCAACGCTTTCATTACGCCTTTGATGGCAGCCGCATCCCCCCCGGCCTTAACCTGGAAATAGGACGATGCGATTCTCGTGGAACCGTAAGTCGCCATTTCAAGCATGTTCTGGGGGTCCGCAAAACGCTCAAGCGCTCGCTCGCGAAGCGGGTTGAATACGATAATGGGAACCTTGCGTCTTGATGCCTCGTGCAAGGTTCCCATCATCCGTGGGTGATTCGTACCGGGATTGTGTCCGATCGAGATGATGAGTTCACATTGATCGAAATCCTCCAATGAGACGGTGCCCTTGCCGATGCCGATCGATCGAGGCAGGCCAACGCTCGTCGGTTCGTGGCACATGTTTGAACAATCGGGGAAGTTGTTCGTTCCATACTCTCTTGCGAACAACTGATAAAGGTATGCGGCCTCGTTCGAAGCCCTCCCCGATGTATAGAACTCGGCCTCGTCGGGCGACAGCCCGCGGAGCACTTCGCCGATACGGGCGAAGGCTGCTTCCCATTCCACCGCGCGGAACGTGTCGGTAGCGCGGTCGTAGACGAGCGGATGCGTAAGGCGGCCCAGGTCTTCGAGTTCGTAGTCGGTTCGATTCAACAGCGACGACACTGTGTGGCTCGCAAAGAAATCGGGGCGAACCCGCTTGGTCGTTGCCTCCCAGGTCACCGCTTTTGCGCCGTTCTCGCAGAACTGGAATGTGGACAGGTGTTCCTTGTCAGGCCACGCGCACCCCGGACAGTCAAACCCATCGGGCTGATTGGTCCGAAGCAGTGTGATCGGGGCCTTGGTGGTATCCATCTGCAGGCGAATAGTCGTGGCTGTAGCTTTAAGCGCCCCCCAACCTCCTGCGGGACCATCGTACTTCCGGATACCTGGCACTTCGCGTCGATTAGCCATGTTCTCTCCACAAATTATTCCGGATATACCGGAGTAAAAGGTCGATTAATCTCAGCCACATGATTGACTATACGTAACGATACACTCGGTTTCCACCCCGGGAAAGTAAAGGTTACAAATGAAGAACAACATAGAACGGGGCTCAGTATATAAATACAATAATTCCTGGCAGTATATAAATTAACGACAATCCAATCAGTATATAAATTTCATTATCCATAGCGTTTACCAGCATTTCCGTAACATGATCCACGTACAATAATTTCTTAAAGAATGCACGCTGTCTTCTCCGCAAAGCTGGCAAACTTTCCTTCAGCCACGTGGGCGGAAAAGGCATGAACAGGCTTGACGGAAATTGACCGTGAGCCGTACTACAGACAGCTGGAAACTTCACTTTCCTGGGAGATGTCGCAAATGCAGGAATTCGACTTCTACATCAATCCGAAGAAGCCAACACTGGGGCTCTATGTGCGTAAGGGAGCAGGACTCCCCGACCTCGCCGACCCAGATCAGTGGGTGCTCGACGGCAATGTCTGGCAGACCGAGCTGCCACCCGAGATCTTGAAGGGGCTAGAGGCCAATGGCCACGCGTTTCAGGAACTGGGGGCGTGATTCAGTACGCCCCGGCGTTGATTTGCACGGAAGCTTGACTAAGCACTCAGCCGGCGATCAGCGGGCCCGGGTATGGTGGCGAGCATTCGGTCGCACGTGTGATTGCTGGTCAGCCCAAGCCGCTCTGACACGCGGTCGCGTGGTACCCCCGCAAGGAGCGCGCGCCGACAATAAGTATTTCGCAGAATCCGCGGGCTCATATCAGCCGCCCTATAGTCGATCGCCTCGAACGCATCGCGCACGATGTTTCCGAGACTCATGTCAGTGATTGGTGTGCCGGAGGGCCGCAGGGCAAAAAGCAGGTCACCAGCAATGGGGAGTGTAGCCCGCCGTACCTTCCACGCGTCCAAGGCCGGGACGGCGAAGGGCTCCAGCTGAACGGACCGGGCGACCTTCGCGCGACCCTCTGGGACAGAGAGAAATGATGAGGGGCACGAGGTGTGAAGGTCAGGAATGGTCGCGCCTCGGCCTTCTGCCGCCGTGACGCCAGCACCTAGAAACAAGGCCAGGATGGCTCGCATGCGAAGCCGTGAGACATCGTCGCCTTCAAGCGGCTGCACAAAGTCCTGCAGCCGCGCGTCCACTTCCTCTGGCAAGAAGAGTGGAACGGCCCCGTCGGAGGACCAGCTGCCATCGCGCGCCGGATCGGCGGCAGGGTTGGTCTCCCGCACACCGATCTCTACAAGGTGACGACACAAACGGTCGAGCAATTGCAGGTAGCGCATCCTTGTGGCAGACGTGTAGGTGGCCGCCTCCGGATCGCGCCAGAAGGCTTCGATATGGTCGCGATCGAAGTCTTCCAGCGTCACACCATGGGCGACCAGATGGCGCTGAAAACGGTCAAGCATCGCGCGATGCTGGACGATCGACTGTTGAGCAAAGCGGCGTTGATCTGTGCCCGCGGATTCGCGTCCTTGCCAGTCTGCATACGCGAGGGACGGATTCTTGAGCCACAGATTATTCATAGCGAACTTGATCACTGGGTTTCTTGCCTCTAAGCGCTGCCGCATCTCCGACGCAGATATCGCGCGAACAATGCGAAAGCAGCGCCCCGGCGGCTGGACTACTCGCGCGCTGACGGTCACACGAAGCACGAATATGTGGCGCCCGGCTGCCAGCCGTTATGAGAATGGTAGAAAACAACGACGCGCCAACCGGAGTACAGAGAAGCCCTCCCATCAACAGAACAGTTCGATCTCTGCAGCTGTGACTGCTCCTGCTGATCCAGGTCCTGGCGATGGCCTTGCGCGTCTGGCCATGACTGTGATCCTGCGCAATAGCGCCATCTGTATGGCTGCAAGGCGCCTGGCAAGCGCTTCTTCCGGCTTGCGCAAACTGAGCTTTAGCGGTTCGGCCAGAACTGTAACCTTTGCGGGCGGGCTGTAGTCCCTACGCTTGTCCCTAGTGTCGCGCGACACGCCGTCTGCCGGCGGCAACCCCACGGAGAGCACATCGATGCACGGACTCACAGCGCTGGAACTCGCTCGAATCCAGTTCGGATTCACGGTTTCCTTTCACATCCTCTTTCCTGCCATCACGATCGGGCTGGCATGTTTCCTGGCCTTCCTGGAAGCGCACTGGCTGCGGACCCAGGACCCTGTGTACAGGACCCTGTACCAGTTCTGGATCAAGATCTTCGCCCTGAACTTCGGCATGGGGGTCGTTTCCGGCCTGGTCATGGCCTATGAGTTCGGCACCAACTGGTCATTCTTCTCGCAGTTTGCCGGGGGCATTACGGGCCCGCTGCTGACCTACGAGGTGCTGACCGCCTTCTTCCTGGAAGCGGGTTTCCTCGGCGTCATGCTGTACGGCTGGAACCGCGTCGGGCCTGGGCTGCACTTCTTCGCCACGGTGATGGTGGCGCTCGGCACCATCATTTCTTCCACCTGGATCATCGCTTCCAATAGCTGGATGCATACGCCAGCGGGCTACGCCATCGTCGCCGGCAAGGTGGTGCCGACCGACTGGCTTGCCGTGATCTTCAACCCCTCGTTCCCCTACCGCCTCACGCACATGGTCATCGCCGCGCTGCTGTCCACGGCACTGTTCGTGGCGGCGTCCTCGGCCTGGCAGCTGCTGCACGGCCGGGCAGTACCCGCTGCCAGGAAGATGCTGTCGATGGCCCTGTGGATGGTGCTGGTCACAGCGCCGCTGCAAGCGGTGGTGGGTGACGCCCACGGCCTGAACACGATCGAGCACCAGCCCGCCAAGATCGCGGCGCTCGAGGGGCACTGGAACACCGCCGCCAAGGACGACAAGGGCGGGTTCCCGTTGATCGTTTTCGGCATCCCGGATATGGAACGCGAGGAAACACGCTACGCCATCGAGATCCCGCGCCTGGGCAGCCTGATCCTCACGCACAGCCTCGACGGCCAGATCCGCGGCCTGAAGGACTTCCGCAAAGAGGACCGCCCCAATGCCACCGTGCTGTTCTTCACCTTCCGTACGATGGTTGGCCTGGGCGTGCTGATGATCCTGTTCGGCGTGCTGGGATGGGTGCTGCGCCGCAATGGCGCCGTGTACCGGTCCCGGGCCTTCCTGCGGCTTGCCGTCCTGATGGGCCCCACCGGCCTGATCGCGCTGCTTGCCGGCTGGATGACCACCGAGCTCGGCCGCCAGCCCTGGGTCGTCTACGGCCTGCTGCGCACCCGTGATGCCGTTTCCGCACACGAGGCGGCACCGGTCGCGCTGTCGCTGGCCCTGTTCGTGGTGGTCTATTTCATCGTCTTCGGCGTGGGCATCCGCTACATGCTCAAGCTGGCGAGCGCCGGCCCCACCGCCGACGCGCACGAAGAGCCCCCGCCCTACGGGCCGGGCAGTGTCGGCGCCGTTCCTGCCGCCATCACCACGGCCCCCGCATCCAACGCCATGGCCCCGCACGGCCAGCGCAAATCCTGAACAGGTGATCACCATGGGCATCAATCTTCCCGTTATCTGGGCCGGCCTGATCTTCTTCGGCGTGATGATGTACGTCATCATGGACGGCTTCGACCTCGGCATCGGCATCCTTTTCCCCTTTGTCGGCGACCGCTATGACCGCGACGTCATGATGAATACCGTTGCGCCGGTCTGGGACGGCAACGAGACCTGGCTGGTGCTCGGCGGGGCAGCGCTGCTCTGCGCCTTCCCGCTGGCCTACTCGGTCCTGCTCAGCGCGTTCTACCTGCCGCTGATGCTGATGCTGCTCGGCCTGATCTTCCGCGGCGTGGCCTTCGAGTTCCGCTTCAAGGCGAGCGACCGCAGCCGCCCCTACTGGGACAAGGCCTTCTCGTGGGGCTCGGTGGTCGCCGCCTTCTTCCAGGGCGTGATGCTGGGCGCCTATATCGACGGCATTGCCATGAAAGGCACCACCTACGCCGGCGGCGCCCTCGACTGGCTGGCGCCGTTCCCGATCTTCACGGGCGTGGGCGTGGTGATCACCTACGCCTTCCTTGGCGTCACCTGGCTCATCATGAAGACCGAGGGGCGGCTGCAATGGACCATGCTGCGCGTGGCCAACGTGCTGACGGGCGTGATGCTGGCGATGATCGCGGCGGTGAGCGTGTGGACGCCGCTGACCCATCCGGGCATCGCGCAACGCTGGTTCTCGCTGCCCGATCTCTTCTTCTTCCTGCCCGTGCCGCTGCTGGTGCTGGCTTCGGCCGCCGGCATCTACCGGGCCCTGCGCGGACGCCCGAACGTGTCGCCCTTCCTGTACGCGCTGCTGATGATCTTCATGGGCTATACCGGGCTTGCCATCAGCGTCTGGCCCAACATCATCCCGCCGTCGGTTTCGATCTGGGATGCGTCGTCCGCCCCGCAAAGCCAGGGCTTCGCGCTGGTCGGCACCCTGTTCATCGTGCCGATCATCCTGGCCTACACGTCCTGGTCCTACTACGTGTTCCGCGGCAAGGTCCGGCGTGGAGAGGGGTACCACTGATGGCCAGGATCATCCAACCACGGCTCAGGGCCCGGCTTGGGTGGCTGCTGGCGCTCTGGCTGGCGGGCGTCGGCACGGTCTTCGCCTTTGCCTGCCTGATGCGGCTGGTGATGCGCGCGGCCGGGCTCTCCCACTGAAGCCATGCCGCATTCCCAGCGTCAACTGGCGCTTCAGGGGGCACCCGCTGCGGCGCCCCACCCAACTGTTCTGCTACCTGGCCCGGCGATTTGTACGCCTGCCGGGCAGCCATCCATCCCTAGTATTGGCGGCATGGCAAGGCAGCCAGGCGCCACACCGGCCGCCCCGCTGCCGCGCCATGCCCCCACGCCATTGCTCCAGGGAGATTCGCCATGCAACCAGCGCTTGTGCAACCAGGTTCCGCCGCCGTCAGCCTTGAGGCACTTGTACCGGCCCGGGCATCGGGCGCCTGCCGGGACCAGTTGGGCCGCCCGCTGCGGGACCTGCGGTTGTCCGTGATCGATCAGTGCAACTTCCGCTGCACCTACTGCATGCCCAAGGCGCGCTTCGGGCGCGACTATCCGTTCCTGTCCCCCGAGCAACGCCTGTCCGATGTGGAACTGCTCCGGATCGTGCGGGCCTTTGTCAGCCTTGGCGTGGAGAAGGTGCGCCTGACCGGCGGCGAGCCGCTGCTGCGCAAGGGCATCGAGTCGCTGGTCGAGCGCATAGCCGCCCTGCGCACCGTCGACGGCGGCCAGGTGGAAGTGGCAATGACCACCAATGGCAGCCTGCTTGCCCGCAAGGCCCGCTCGCTGCGGGACGCGGGCCTCGGCCGGGTCACGGTCAGCCTGGACAGCCTGGACGACCAGATCTTCCGCGCCATGAACGACGTCGATTTCCCGGTCGGCCGCGTGCTGGAGGGGATCGAGGCGGCATGCGCCGCGGGCCTGGCGCCGGTCAAGGTCAATTGCGTGGTCGAGCGCGGCACCAATGACGCACAGGTGCTGCCGCTCGTCGAGTACTTCCGCGGCAGCGGCGTCACGCTGCGCTTCATCGAATACATGGACGTGGAAGGCCCCAGCGCGTGGTCCCGGTCCCGCGTCGTCGCCTCCGACGAGATCCGCGGCATCGTCGAGCGCGCGCATGCGCTGGTACCAGTGGCAAGGCGGGACGGCGAGACGTCCAGCAACCATGCGCTGGCGGACGGCAGCCTGAAGCTGGGCTTCATCTCCAGCGTGTCGCACCCCTTCTGCGGCGATTGCACCCGCGCGCGCGTTTCGGTCGACGGCCGGCTCCACCTGTGCCTGTTCGCCACGAGCGCCGTCGACCTGCGCCGGCACCTGTCTGCCGCTCGCCCGGTACAAGCCGTGGCGGATGCGGTACGGCAAGCGTGGCAGGCGCGCGCAGACCGCTATTCCGAGCTGCGCGCGGGCAGGCTGGCCAGCGGCAAGCGGCAGTACCCGACGGTGCGCATGTCGCTGGTGGGCGGCTGAGCCGCGGGGCGCTGGTCTCAGGCCGGATCCGGGAAAACCTGCGCGGCAAGCGCCGCGCCGGCTTGCGTCAGGCTCGCGTGTCCGCGGCCTTCCTCGTCGATCGCGACGTCGGCCAGTCCGGCGGACTGCAGTTGCGTCAGCCCGCGCCGCAGCACGCTCATCGGCAGCGCTGCCCGCTTGGCGATCTTGGCGAGCGACCAAGGGCTGGCGCCGCCCTCGCGCCTGGCTTGGCACAGGACCACGAGGACTGCCAGGATGGCGGGATCGATATCAGCGTCTTGCATGGTCGTGGCTGTCCTCGCCCGACTGGCGGTTGCGCGCAAGCAGGTGTTGAGCGATCTTGCCCAGCGTCTGCACGGCGGACTCGATGCCGGGCGACCATTGCGCGCTGTAGTTCAGCCGGATGCAGTTGCGGTAAGTGGCCCCGGGCGCGAACATATGCCCCGGTGCAACGGTGATGCGGCGCTCCAGCGCCGCGTGGTACATCTCCATGGCGTCGATGCCCTCCGGCAGCTGTACCCACAGCACATAGCCCCCCGCTGGCCGCGACGTGGTGGTGCCCTCGGGGAAAAACCTGCGCACGGCGGCGGCCATGATGCTGGCCTGCTGCGCATAGGCCTTGCGCACCCGCCTCAGGTGGGAGTCGTAGCCATCGTTCTTCAGGAACTCCGCGATCGCCAGCTGCGGGATGGCCGGCGTGGTCAGCGTGTTGAGGAACTTGAGCCGCTCCACCACGTCCCGGTAGCGGCCCGGCAACGCCCAGCCGATGCGAAAGGCATTGGTCAGCGTCTTGGAGAAGGAGGCGCAATGCAGGACGATGCCGGCCGTGTCATAGGCCTTCAGCGAACTGGGATGGGACTTGCCATAGTAGAGCTCGCCGTAGACGTCGTTCTCGATGACGGGGATATCCTTGGCAGTCAGCATCGCCACCAGGCTACGCTTCTTTTCATCGGGCATCTGGAAGCCGAGCGGATTCTGGAAGTTGGGCATCACCATGCAGGCGGCCACTCCCTTTTCGTCGATCAGCCGCTCAAGCGCGCCGATATCGATCCCCTCCACCGGATCGGTCGCCACCTCGATGGCGCGCATCCCCAGCCGTTCGATGGCATGGAGCATCGCATAGAACGTCGGCGACTCCACCGCGATCGTATCGCCCGGCTTGGCCACCGCCTGCAGGCAGAGGTTGATGGCCTCGGTGGCGCCGATGGTTACGATCACCTCGTTCGGGTCGATGGCGTAGCCGTTCTCGAGATACCGGCGCGAGATCTGCCGGATCAGCTCCGGGCTGCCCGGCGGCAGGTCGTCCAGCATGGTCCACTTGGCGTAGCGCCGCGCGATGTTGTTGGCGTACTGGCTGATGCGCTGCCAGGGAAACAGCGCGGCGTCGGGATAAGGCGAGCCGAGCGGCACGGCCTTGTCCGAGCGGATCGAGCGCAGTGTGGAGAGCACCAGCGCGCTGACGTCCACCGCGGAAGGCTTGGCACTGGGCCGCGACGGCCGCAGCTCGATCGCCGGCTCGCCCGGCCGGGCGCGCACAAAGTACCCGGACTGTGGCCGGCTTTCGATAATGCCGCGGCTTTCCAGCGTGACATAGGCGCGGATCACCGTGGTGATGCTCATGCGGTGGTGCTGGCTTGCCTGCCGCACCGAGGGAATCCGCTCGCCGGGCAGCAAAACGCCCTGCAGCACCAATGCTTCGATATCCGCAGCCAGCTTTTCATATAGTTTCACGCCGCGCTCCCCTCGCCAGCCATTCCACTCCGGCCCGGCCGGATCGTTCCCTGCCCCGGGGCTGCCGTTGCGCCGGCTGCCCTTCGCCGGCTTGCCGTCAACTGAGCCAACGATGGAGATCATAGTACGGCAGCGGCACATTATGGAGTTGCCCTGCACTTTGCGGCCCCACACGCACAAAGCCGCTGGCCTGGCCTAGCGCCGACACGGAAGCAGCACCCTGCTGGGCATTGACCTGGACGATGCCTTCCCGGCCGCCCGGGTTGCTGACCTCGCCCACGCGCCAGAACGCGTCGCACGATTGCGTGCGCGCGCCAGCCAGCGCCGCTCGGACCAGGCTCACCGGCGGGAACAGCTCAGCCCGGCCCTGCAGCCGGCGCAGCAGCGGTGTCACCAGCAGTGCAAAGGTCGCATAGGCCGCCGCCGGGTTGCCGGGCAGGCACACCACGGGCTTGCCGCGCAGGCGCCCCACCGTCACCGGCTTGCCGGGCTTCATGTTGACGCCCCGGCAGAGCAGCTCGCCGCCCGCCGAGGCCAGCGCCGCGACTGCCAGGTCGCGCTGGCCGACCGAGGCCCCGCCGGCGACCAGCACCAGGTCGGCGTCGGACGCCAGTTCGCGCAGCATGTCATGGAGGGCGCGCTCGTCGTCCTGCACATGGCGGTGGCAACAGACCACGGCGCCCATTTCCTGCACGAGGGATTCGAGCATCGGGCCGTTGACATCATGCACCTGGTACACGTCGCGTGGTTCGTCGTGCGCCGCCACCTCGTCGCCCGAAGTCAGGATCGCGACCTCGACCAGGCGGCGGACCGGCACCTGCGCCAGGCCCTGTGAGGCCAGTGCGGCAATATGGCCGGCCTGCAGCAGCGTGCCGGCCGGCAACAGCAGGTCTGCGCGGCGCGCATCCTCGCCCTTGCGCCGGATGTGCTGGCCCGCCACGGGCGCCCTGGCGCAGGTGACGCCACGATAGCTCTCCAAGGCATCCTCGAGCGCGACGACGGCATCGGCGCCAGGCGGGATCACGCCACCGGTGTAGATGCGGATGGCATGGCCAGGCAGCAGCGGCTGCGCTCGCATGCCGGCGTAGACAACCTGCTGCAGCGGCAAGCAGGCGTCGCCGCGACAGTCTTCGCTGCGGACCGCGTAGCCATCCATGGCGCTGCGGTCCGCCGCCGGCGTGTCGATGACCGCGGCCAGGTCGCGCGCCAGCACGCGGCCGGTCAGCAGCCCCAGCCACACGGTTTCGGTTTCCGGCACCGGCTCCGCGCACATTGCGAAGACGGCCTGCGCCTCGTCAAAGCTCAGCATGCCGCGCCTCCCGCCGGAGCGCACGTGGTGTGCGCATCGTTGCCGCCGCCCGGTGTTGCGCCGGTATAGTCGACGTATCCGTCCTTGCGGCAGAAACTGAGCAGACGCAGGCCGGCCTGCTCGGCGATCCGGATTGCCAGCGAGGTCGGCGCCGAGATCGTGGCCAGCATCTGGATATTCATGCGCGCCGCCTTGCGCACCAGTTCATAGCTGGCGCGGCTGGACAGGAACACGAAGCCGTCATCCATCGCCACGCGCTGCATCGCCAGGTGGCCGATCAACTTGTCCAGGCCGTTGTGCCGGCCGACATCCTCGAATACATGCAGGATCTCGCCGCGCTCGTTGCACCAGGCCGCGGCGTGGACGCCACCGGTGGCCCGCATCAGCCGCTGGTGCGACGGCAGCGCCTCGACGGCGCGCTCGATCACCTCGCGCGACGGCGCCAGCCGCTTTGCCGGCTCCGGGATGCGCGCGGGCAGCAGGTCGAGCAGCTCGATGCTCTCGATGCCGCAGACACCGCAGCCGGTGCGGCCCGCCAGCGAGCGCCGGCGCGCCTTCATCGCGGCGAAGGCGTGCTCGCTGATCTGCAGCCGCACTTCGGCGCTGTGCCGGTGCACGCGCGCTTCCAGGTCGTGGATCTGCGCGTTGCGGCTGACGATGCCCTCGGTCAGCGAAAAGCCGACCGCGAACGCCTCCAGGTCCAGCGGCGTGGCCATCATCACGGCGTGCGAGATGCCGTTGTACACCAGGGCCACCGGTAGTTCTTCCGCCACGTTGTCGGTGGCCGGCTGCGCCGCGCGGTCCTTGTGCCGTACGATGCTGCGCGCTTCATAGCCTGAGTGTTCAACCAGTTCAACCAGTTCAACCGGTTCGGTGCAATCCATGGGAACCTCGCGAAGATTGATGCCACCCCGGCACGCGTCGAGCGCCAGGGGGCGTTGTCGGATACTGTTGGGAATGATGGTAAGCAGGGGCCGCGGCGCACGAGGGATACAGTTGCGCCAATCCGCGACATCCACAGATGCCTGCGCGCACCGCCCTTTACTCCCCGGCGCCGCTTTCCCCGTCGTCGGTGCTGGGAAAGCGGTACTGCCCGTAACGCAGGATCAGCACGCCGCAGGCCAGCATGACAACGCCGGCACACAAGGCCAGCATGTGGAACTCGGTGGACTCGTTAAAGCGCAGGATCAGGTCGCGCGCCAGCGAAACCATCGCGATATACAAGGGGAAGCGCACCGGCAGCTGGCCGAGCTTCAGGTAGCGCACTACCATCGCCAGCACCTCCAGGTACAGGAACATCAGCAGCAGGTCGGTAATCGAGACCGCGCCCATGCCCGCAACCTTCCAGCCTTCCTGTGCCATGGTGAACGTCGTTGCCAGGCCGATCACGACCAGGCCCGCCAGTTCCGCCATGCCCAGGAAGGATTCAAGGCGGGCGCGCACCAGCCCTTGGCCCGGCCGGGAGCCGGGTTTTCTGTCCAAGCTCATTGCTCTGCTGCCGCGGTTACGCCGCCGCCGCGGGCTGGCGACTGGAGGGGCTCAGCAACACCGGCACCGATTTGGACGTGGGCGTGCCACAGCCATCGCCGGTGCTCTCCAGGGGCACCAGCGGATTGGTCTCGGGATAGTACGCACCCAGGCAGCCTTGCGGAATGTCGTATTCGACAAGCACAAAGTCCTCGACGTGGCGCTGCACGCCATCGTCCCAGACACTGGTGATGTCGACATGCTGCCCCGCCTTCAGGCCAAGCAGAGCCAGGTCGGCGGGATTGATGAAGACTACCCGGCGTAAGCCGAAGACGCCGCGGTACCGGTCGTCCAGACCATAAATCGTGGTGTTGTACTGATCGTGCGAGCGCGTCGTCATCAGCACCATCAGCCGGTCGCCATATTGCTCGCGGGCACGATGGATAGGGGTGTCCTTGTCGATGCGATTGACCAGGAACTGCGCCTTGCCTGACGGCGTGTGCCACACGCGGTTGCGGGACGCAGGCGTCAGGTGGAAGCCCCCCGGCACCGCGACGCGCTCGTTGTAGTTCTCGAAGCCATCAAGGACCTGCTCGATGGCATCGCGGATGCGGGCATAGTCCTGCGCATACCAGAGCCAGTCGATCTTGTCCGAGCCAAGCGTGGCGGCCGCCATGCGCGCGACAATGGCAATCTCCGACAGCAGGTGCGGCGACGCCGGCGCGTTCATGCCAAAGGAGATATGGACCATGCAGACCGAGTCCTCGACGGTCACGCCCTGCGGCACGCCGTCCTGCTGGTCGATCTCGGTGCGGCCGAGCGTGGGCAGGATCAGCGACTCCTTGCCGTGTACCAGGTGGCTGCGGTTGAGCTTGGTGGCGATGTTCACGGTCAGGTCGCACTGCCGTAGTGCCTCGAAGGTGCGCGGCGTGTCGGGCGTGGCCGTGGAGAAATTGCCGCCCAGGCCGATGAAGACCTTGACTCTGCCGTCAAGCATCGCCGAGATGGTGTTGACCACGTCGTACCCATGCTCGCGCGGCGGCTCGAAGCCAAATGTAGCCTGCAGGCGGTCCAGGAACGCTTCCTCGGGCTTTTCCTCGATGCCCACCGTGCGGTCGCCCTGCACGTTCGAATGCCCGCGCACCGGCAGCAGCCCGGCACCGGGGCGCCCGATGTTTCCGCGCATCATCATCAGGTTGGACAAGATCTGCACCGTCGGCACGGAATGCTTGTGCTGCGTCAGCCCCATGCCCCAGCACGCGATCACGCGCTTGCCCCTGGCGTAGACCTGGGCCAGCGCGTCGATATCCTCCTGCGATACGCCCGACTCCGCGATGATGTCCACCCAGCTTTGCGCGCGCAGGTCTTCGACAAAGTCGCCGAAGCCAATGGTGTGCTCGCGCACAAAGTCCACGTCGATCAGGCGCGTGCGGCCGTGCCTCACCGCCTCGTCGTCCAGTTCGGAGAGGCGCTTGGCCATGCCCTTGATCAGGGCAAAGTCGCCGCCCAGCTTAGGCTGCACGAACATCGAGGCGATCTTGGTGCTGGAGCCGGTCAGCATCTCCACCGGATGCTGCGGGCTGGTAAAACGCTCCATCCCACGTTCGCGCAGCGGATTGATCGAAACGATGGTGGCACCGCGCCGCGCGCACTCGCGTAGCTCGCCCAGCATGCGCGGATGGTTGGTCGCCGCGTTGTGGCCAAACAGCAGGATAGTGTCGGCATGCTCGAAGTCATCCAGCACCACGGTGGCCTTGCCCGCGCCGACCGTCAGCGGCAAGCCACGGCTGGTGGCTTCGTGGCACATGTTCGAGCAGTCGGGGAAGTTGTTGGTGCCATAGGCACGCACGAACAGCTGGTAGAGGAACGCGGCCTCGTTGCTGGCACGGCCCGAGGTATAGAAGGCGGCCTGATTCGGATCGGGCAGCGACCGCAGGTGGCGCCCGATCAGCGCAAAGGCTTCGTCCCATGCGATCGCGCGGTACTTGTCGGTCTGTGGGTCGTAGACCATGGGGTGCGTCAGCCGTCCGTGCTGTTCCAGCTCGAAATCCGTTTGCGCCATCAGCGATGTGACCGTGTGCTGCGCGAAGAATTCCGGCGTGACGCGCATGCTGGTGGCCTCAGCCGCCACGGCCTTGACGCCGTTCTCGCAGAACTCAAAGGTGGAGGCGTGCTGCCGGTCCGGCCACGCACATCCGGGACAGTCGAAGCCATCCGCCTGATTCTGCTTGAACAGCATCTTGTACTTGCCACCGGCAACCTTCTCCTTGATCAGGTTGATGGCAACGTACTTCAGCGCACCCCAGCCGGCCGTTGGGTGGGTATAGGAGGAGATATGGCCTTTTTCAGGCGTCGGGGAACTCATGGCGTGGTGTCCTGTAGCGACTGGAGCGGCGTCCGGCCTGGCCCATGGGGTCGGTCCGGATCGTCGCGGTGCCACCAGATTAGGTCTCGCGGGTGTGCCCGGGTACGTACAAACGGCAGCGCTGCCCGGGAGTACAGTTTTTCGCTAGCTGCCTCTTCGCCCTAGGATGCATGCCAACCGCGCTCGTCCGCGACCGCGTCTTCTGCATCCGTTTTGCCCCCCGAGCTGGGCCAGGTGTCAGTCCAAGGCATCGACGGCGACCAGCCAGCGCAGTAAGCACCCGTGTGCGCCAACCTGCGCAACTGGCCCGCCGGCGCATGTCGAAAACATACTTTTTAGACACCTATCCAGTATCTATTCACGAATTACCTGCCAAACCATGGAATGCGACCATAATTGATTGATATATAATGATTTCTATATTTCATCATCAATTCAGTATCTATTCATGGTTGCGCATACCCCTGCTCTGCTGGACGCCCTTAGCCAAGGCCCCGCTAACGCGGGGTACCTGTGTGGGCGGCTAGGGATCAGTCAGCCCACGCTGTCGCGCCGTATCGCAGAAGCCGGCGATCGCGTTCTGCGCATTGGCAACGCCCGAGCTGTGCGCTATCTGGCACGCCGAAGCGTGGCGGGGCAGGCGCAACTGGCGCTGTACCGTGTGACGGTTGCAGGACGCATTGAGCAATGGGGTGAGCTGTTGCCGGTCCATCCGGGCTTTGTCGTACGCCAGCCTGGCCAAGACGACCGCTGGTTCGAGGGCTTGCCATGGTGGTTGCTGGACATGCGCCCGCAAGGCTTTCTTGGGCGGCACTGGGTGCGCCAGCGCGCCGCTGGGCTCGGTTTGCCCGATGATCTGCTGACCTGGAGCGACGACCACGTGCTGGCCGCGCTGGCAGCGGGACAGCATGACGTGACCGGCAATCTACTGCTGGGTGACCTGAGCCGCGACGCCTGGCTGGCACACCAGCCGGACAACATCGCCGCCGGCGAACGCGCTCAGCGCTTTCCGGGCCTGGCGGCCCAGTCGATGGCGGGCGAGCGGGTCGGCTCCAGTGCCGGCGGAGAGCAGCCGAAGTTCGCCATCCAGGTCGATGGGCAGGACGTTCTGGTCAAGTTCAGTGCCGCGCAGGACAGCGCGATCAGTCAGCGTTGGCGAGACCTGCTATTGGCGGAACATCTCGCCCTGCAGCAGTTGGTGGATCACGGTTTGCCCGCGGCCAAGAGCGAGTTGCTGGATGCCAGCGGCCAGCGCTTCCTGCAGGTCGCCCGCTTCGATCGCACCGCGCAGGGCGGCCGGCGGGGCGTGGTGTCCCTGGCTGTGCTGGATGCGGAATTCGTCGGACGCGGCCGAGGTGCTTGGCCGGCCATCACCGACGCGCTGCTCAAGCAGGATGTGATTACGGACCAGGCACACCACGATGCCGGCCGGCTATATGCCTTCGGCCGTCTGATTGGCAACACGGATATGCATTTTGGCAATCTCGCCTTCCTGCATGACGGCGCGCTGCCGCTTTCATTGACGCCGGCTTACGACATGCTGCCCATGGGCCTGGCACCCGACCGCAGCGGCGCAATGCGGGACAACCTGGACGCGCTCACGCCGCCCGCGCAGCCGCCGGCCGATATCTGGCAGGAGATGCTGCCGTCGGCCCGCACTTACTGGCGACGGCTCGCTGAGCACCCGCTGGCCAGCGCAGAATTTGCAGCGATTTCCGGACGGCAGCAGGCCTGGCTGGACGACGTCGATCGGCAACTCGAGCGCCTGGCCTAAGACAAAGCCCCGCTTCGGCGGGGCTTTCAGACTGCTGACAAACCTGGAACATTAGCCGAAGCCGCCGAACAGGCCAAAGCCGCGCGCCATGACGACGGCTGTTTCTCCCTCTCCCCTCAGGGGGCGAGGGCCGGGGAGAGGGGTGGCTAGGAGCCACTTCAAGCGAAGCCCGTGGGGTTGTCCAGCACGCAGGCGTAACGAGCGCCCGCCCTCTCCCCCAGCCCCTCTCCCGCGCGCGGGAGAGGGGAGCGAACCGGCGGCATTGAGGACGCTGGTCGAACAAACCTATCGCTGAGCTTGCTTAACCAGTTGCCATCAAAAAATATCCCCGATCACCTGCCGCAGCCATGCATGCCCCTGATCGGTCTGGTAGCGCTCATGCCAGTACAGGGACACGCTGAGTGCCGGCAGGGAGATCGGAACCTCCCTGATCACCGTACCGGTGCTGCGTGCCAGGGCGTTGGCGACGCTGCTGGGCAAAGTCGCGATCATGTCGGACGCGGCGACCACATGCGGGCAGGCCAGGTAGCTCGACAACGTGACCGCCAGTTGCCGGCTCCGGCCCAACCCTTCCAGCGCACGGTCGATCCGCTCGCTGAAGTAGCGGGTATGCGCGGCCAGGTCGATATGTTTGTAGCGCAGGAAGGCGTTGAGGTTCCAAGGGCGCTCCAGCGAGGGATGGCCGGCGCGCATCAGGCATACCGTGGGCTCCTCGAACAGGAAGCGCGCGCGCAGGTTGGGCGCCGGCTCTGGGTAGTAGCCGGCGATCAGTTCGACATGGTTGGTCTCGAGCATGCTCAGGCCGTGCTGCAGGCGCGCGGGAAACACGCGCAACTGCATATGCGGCGCTTCCTGCGCCACCCTGGCCACGACCTTGGGCAACACGGTGAACTGGACATAGTCGGTCGCATAGATGGAGATCACCCGCTTGCTGCTGGCCGGCGAGAATTCCTCGCGCGGGGCGGTGGCGGCTTGCCACTGCTGCAGGATTGGGGCAAAGGTCCGGTGCAACTCCAGCGCCCGTGCGGTGGCCTTCCACTGCGCGCCTTCGCGTACCAGCAGCGGGTCATTGAACAGCCGCCGCAGGCGGCTCAGCGCCGCGCTCATGGCGGGCTGGGAAAGCTGCATCTGCTCGGCCGCACGGGACACGTTGCGGCACGAAATCAGTGCATCGAAGTGCGTGACAAGGTTCAGGTCGGCACTTTTCATGGGCTTGGATCCATTAGGAATACAGCTTAAGCGAGCGCCGTGCCAGCGCCAAAGGCTGTCAACGTGCATTGGCAGCCATGGCAGCGGCGGCGCGCAGTATTTGTCTGATGGATACCAGTATAAAGGCGACTGTATCGCGTAGCGGCCGGCGGCCTGCCTAATATGGGGTCAACCGGCTTTCGTCGCGCCGGCCTCGATGCCGCTGGGCGAAGTACCCGGCGCACGGGGTCCGGCCAGCCTGCCAGCCCGAAACCAGGGCACGCGGGCGCTGCGCAGCCGGTTCCCCCACTACGGAGAACGAAGCGATGCCGCGCCTGAAGCACCTGTTGTCCTGCCTCCCCGTCTTGTGTCCGCTCCTGCTGGGCAGCACCGGCGCGCACGCGCAGGCCCCCTGGCCGGCCAAGGTGATCCGCCTGGTTGTGCCGTTTGCCGCGGGCGGTTCGACGGACCTGATCGCGCGCAAGATCGCGGAGGACCTGGGGGAGCGCGTCAAGGGCACCGTGGTGGTGGAGAACCGGCCCGGCGCGGGCGGCACGGTGGGCAGCGAGTTCGTAGCGCGCCAGCCGGCGGATGGCTACACCATCCTGATGGGTTCGGTGAGCACCCATGCGGTGGCGCCCAGCCTGTTCGCCAAGCTGCCATACGACCCGCTCAAGGACTTCACGCCGCTCACCATGGTCGCCACCATCCCCAACGTGCTCGTGGTGAACAACGCGGCGCCGGCCGGCAATATGAAAGAGTTCGTGGGCCTGCTCAAGCGCGAGCCGGGCAAGTACGCCTTTGCCTCCAATGGCCAGGGCACATCGAACCATCTGGCCTACGAGCTGTTCAAGTCCACCGCAGGGGTATCGCTCACCCATGTGCCCTACAAGGGCTCTGGCCCCGCCATGGCCGACCTGATCGGCGGGCATGTCAACAGCATGATGGATGTGGTGATGACCTCCTACAGCTACATCAAGGGTGGCAAGCTCAAACCCATCGCCGTGACGTCGCTCACGCGCTCGCCGATGCTGCCGGAGGTGCCCACGGTGGCGGAGTCCGGCTATCCGGGTTTCGAGGCCATTGTCTGGTTCGGCCTGTTCGGGCCGCCGAATATGCCGCCCGAGATCGCGGGCCGCCTGTCGCGCGAACTGATGGCGGTCATGCATGACAAGAAGATGAGCGGCTACCTCACCGAGCAAGGCGCCCAGCCGTCAGGCATGTCCCCGGCGGAGTTCACGCAGTTCATCCGTACCGACATCGCCAAATGGCACAAGGTGGCGGCGGCCGCCGGCATCAAGCCCGAATGAGATGCTGCCGGGCTGCCCCTGCCGCCAGGCAGGCAGCCAAGGCGCGCGTCCGACTCCCGATCTCCCCAACACCCAGCTCCCCATCCTCACCAGCGCAACCCAGGAACCCAACATGTACCGAATCGGTATCGACGTCGGTGGCACCTTCACCGACTTCACCATGATCGACGAGGCGGCCGGGGCCGTGCAGTTCCATAAAGTCCCCTCCACCCCGCACGACCCGTCCGAGGCCATCGAGCGCGGCATTGCCGAACTGCTGCGCGAGCACGGCGTGGCGCCCGCCGAGGTGGCGCACGTGGGCCACGGCACCACCGTGGCCACCAATCTCATCATCGAGCGCAAAGGCGCGGCGGTGGGCCTGATCACCACCCAGGGCTTCCGCGACATCCTGGAAATCGGCCGGCAGACCCGCCCTCACCTGTTCGACTACAGCGTGACCAAGCCGCCGGTGCTGGTGCCCCGCGCGCACCGCATCGAAGTGCCGGAGCGGCTGGATGCGCAGGGCCAGGTGGTCACGCCACTGGACGAAGCGGCCGTGCGCCGCGCCGCGCAAGCCTTGCGCGCCGCCGGCCTGGAGGCGGTGACGATCTGCTTCCTGCATGCCTACCGCAATCCGGCACACGAGCAGCGCGCCCGGGCCATCGTGGAAGAGGTCATGCCCGGCGCATATATCAGCCTGTCGAGCGAGGTACTGCCGGAATTCCGCGAGTACGAGCGGCTTTCCACCACCGTGCTGAACGCTGCCGTGGGCCCGCGCATGGCACGCTACCTGGACCGCTTCATGGCACGCGTGGCCGAGCTGGGCATTGCCCAGCGGCCCTACACCATCCATTCCAACGGCGGCCTGATGTCGGCCGCCGCGGTGCGCCAGTATCCGGTGCGCACCTGCCTCTCCGGCCCCGCCGCCGGCGTGGTGGGCGCGGCAGCGGTGGGCCGCGCCATCGGCCGGCCCGACCTGGTCACCTTCGATGTCGGCGGCACCAGCACCGACGTCTCGCTGATTTCCGCGGGCCGGCCGCTGTTCACCTCGAACCGCCACGTGGCTGGCTATCCGGTCAAGACGCCGATGGTGGACATCCACGTGATCGGCGCGGGCGGCGGCAGCATCGCCTGGCGTGACGACGCCGGCTCGCTCAAGGTCGGCCCGCATAGCGCGGGGGCCGTGCCCGGCCCCGTGGGCTATGCGCGCGGGGGCACCGAGCCCACCATCACCGATGCGCAGATCACGCTGCAGCGCCTCAACCCGGTCGCGCTGCTCAAGGGCCGCATGCCGGTGGACCTGGCGGGTGCCCGCCGCGTGATTGCCGAGCAGGTGGCAGCGCCGCTGGGGATCCCGCTGGAAGACGCCGCCGAGGGCATCATCCGCATCGCCAACGCCAATATGAGCCGCGCCATCCGTGCCGTGTCCACCGAGCGCGGCTACGACCTGTCGCGGTTCGCGCTGTACGCCTATGGCGGGGCCGGGCCGCTGCATGCGGTGGAGGTGGCCGAGGAATGCGGCATTCCCAAAGTGATCGTGCCGCAGGAGCCTGGCACCATGTGCGCGCGCGGCATCCTGCTGACCGATATCTCGTTCGACTTCGTGCGCAGTGAGATCTCGCCGGCCGATGGCGACGGCTGGGAAGGCGTGGTCAGTGCTTTCGCCCAGTTGCGCGGCGAGGCGCAGGCCTGGCTCGAGGCCGAGCATGTGGCGCCGGCCAGCCAGCGCCTGCACTACGCCATCGATGCCCGCTACGACGGCCAGAACTTCGAGGTCCAGGTGCCCATGGAGGCCATCGACGGCGACCAGCTGGCGCCCTTCCTGGCGGCGTTCGAGGCCGAGCATGCGCGCGAGTACGGCTACCAGGTGCCGGGACGGGCGGTGCAGATCATCAACTGCCGGGTGCAGGCGGTCGGCAACGTCATCAAGGCCCCGCTCGCGCCGGCCCGTGCCGGCGGCACGCTGGCCCAGTCCCTGACGGGAGAACGGAAGGTCTACCACGGCCGCGCGCATGGCTGGCGCCTGTCGCCGGTCTACGACCGCGACCGGCTCTGCGCGGGCCTGCGTATCGACGGCCCGGCGGTGATCGAGGAAATGAGCTCGACCACCGTGCTCGGCCCCACCCACCATGCCGAGGTCGACGCCTATGGCAACCTCATTGTCACGGTGGCCGACGGCCAGCGTGAGTCCCACCGCACGAGCCAGCCAGGCCAGGGCATCAAAGCAAGCCAGGCAATCCAGGAAAGCGAACATGTCCATTGAATCCCCCCGCGCCGCAGATCCGAGCCAGGACGCATTGGCCGACCCCATCGAGATGGAAGTGTTCAGCAACCGGCTGCTGTCCATCACCGAGGACATGAACAACACGCTGGTGCGGGCCTCGTTCTCCACCAATATCAAGGAGCGCAAGGACTGCTCGGTGGCGCTGTTCGATGCGGCCGGGCGGCTGGTGGCCCAGGGCACGCAGATCCCGCTGCACCTGGGCTCGCTGAATGGCGCCATCGAGGCAGTGCTGGCACAGTTTCCCGCGGATACCATCCGCGACGGCGACGTCTTTATCTGCAACGACCCCTACCTGGCCAACGGCAGCCACCTGCCTGACATCAACATCGTCACGCCGGTATTCTGGGAAGGCACGCTGCGCTTCTTTACCGCCAATATCGCGCACCATTCGGACGTGGGCGGCGCGGTGCCAGGGTCCATCGCCGGCACGCTGCGCAGCATCTTCGAGGAAGGCGTGCGCATCCCGGCCTGCCGCATCGCGCGTGGCGGCGAGCTCAATGACGACCTGCTGCGCCTGGTCTGCAGCAATACGCGCGATCCGGAGGAACGCATGCTGGACCTGCGCGTGCAGATGGCCACCAACGCGCGCGGCGCCGAGGCGGTGCGCGGGCTACTGCGCCAGATGGGGCTCGAGGCAGTGCTGCGCTCGGTGGAAGACGTGATCCGCTATACCCGCCGCAGGCTGGCCAACCGCGTGGCCGAGCTGCGCGAGGGCAACTACACGTTCACCAGCTACCTGGACGACGACGGCATGGGAGGCGATCCGGTGCCCATCTGCGTTACCCTGACCGTGGCGCAAGGAAGGCTGCATTTCGACTTCACCGGCTCAGGCAAGCAGGCGCGCGGCGCCATGAACCTGCCGATCAATGCGTTGCGCGCCACCGTGTACTACGCCGTCAAGGCGCTGCTGGACCCGGAGCTCGTGCCCAATGCCGGCATGTTCGACCCCATCAGCATCAGCGCGCCGCGCGGCACCATCACCAATCCCGAGCCGCCCGCGGCGGTGGGTGCGCGCTCCATCACCGCGCAGAAGGTAGCGGGCGCCATCTTCGGCGCCTTCCGCGGCCTGCTGCCGGCGGAGAAGATCATGGCCTCGGGCAATGACTCCTGCCCGGCTATCGTGTTCTCCGGGCGCTTGCGCCAGCGTGCGGGCGACTTTGTCTACCTGGAGACGATCGGCGGCGGCAGCGGCGCACGCTATGACGGCGACGGCATGGACGCGGTGCACGTGCATATGACCAACACGTCCAACCTACCGGTCGAGGCGCTGGAGAACGAGTATCCGCTGCGCATGGACGAGTATGCGATGATTCCCGACTCCGGCGGCGCCGGCCGCACGCGCGGAGGCCTAGGCATCGCCAAGCAGATCCGCGCGCTGGTGCCGGGCATAGTCTTTTCCGCGCGCTCGGACAGCCATACGGTGGGCGTGCCCGCCGGCGTCGATGGCGGCAATGACGGCCGCCGCGCGCGGCTGGTGCGGAACTCCGGCACCGCGCAGCAAAGCGAGCTGTTCTCCAAGACCGCCAATATCGCGCTGGAGGCCGGCGAGAGCGTGCGCATGGAAACGCCGGGCGGCGGCGGCTATGGCGATCCCGCGCAGCGCAGCGCCCAGGCACTGGCGCGGGACCTGCGCGACGGCAAGGTGACGCCCGCCGTGGCGCGGCAAGCCTATCCAGGCTACGTCGACGACCTGCCCTAAGCTGCGAGCGGCACGCGAGCGGCACAAGCGGCGCGGTCGGACCTGCGCCGCTTGTGGCGACTCCCATACCACCCTCATGCCACCCTCATGCCACCACGAGTTGCGGGTCCAGCTGGGCGATCGCGAACGCACGCGTGTGGGCGATAAACGATTTCAGCAACAGCGACGGCGGCCGCTGGGTCGAAAACAGCACGGAAAAATCCGTTGTCAACTGCGGCTCGAAGACGCGAAAGCAAATGCCCTTGCCGCGATACTCCAGCGCGGTGATCGGATCGATCAGCGCCACCCCCAGGCCCGCCTCCACGAATGCGCAGATGCTCCACGACACCTGCGTTTCCACCTGCAACTGGCGCTCGATCCCATAGGACGCGAACAGCGCATCGATCTGCAGGCGCGAATCCAGCGCGCGCGGATGCGAGACAAATCTCTCGCCTGCCAGGTCATGCGGCCGGATCACCGCCTCGGCGCACAGCCGGTGCCCGACCGGCAGCGCGCACACCATCCGCGTGGAGATCAGCCGCTCGCCATGCGTACTGGGGTGGTTCATCGACAGGATCGCCAGGCCGACATCGCAGCGCTGCCCCACCACCATGTCCACCACGGTGCGGGATGAGTGCGTCAGCATGGAGATCTGCGTCTGACCGTGCTGCGTCAGGAACTCCGCGATGGCGCGCGGCAGGAAGGACAAGGCCAGCGCGGGCGCCGCCGCAATCTGCAGCGAGCCGCGCTGCAGATCGCGGATGTCCTGCGCGGCCAGCGCGATGCGCTCCACCCCGACCAATGAACGCTGCACCTCCTCATAGAGCACCTGCGCCTCGGCGGTCGGGTACAACCTGCCGCGCACACGCTCGAACAGGGCAAAGCCAACAGATTCCTCAAGGTCGGCAATGAGCCGGGTGGCGGCCGGCTGTGAGATGTGCAGCATTTCCGCGGCGCGCGTCACCGTCTGGCAAAGCATGACGGCGCGGAAGGCTTCAAGTTGTCGGATCTTCATCCCGCAAGTCTATAACACCATGTTATGGACAGGCCAAAAAAAAGAATTTTCCAAGTGTTGGCAGCCCCTCTAATCTATGCCAGGCAGCAAGGATTCAAGCAGCCTGTTTCCGAATTTTCTGTTGCGGTGCAACCATAACTTTTTTGCATTGATTTGGTGAAGCGCCGCCCATTACCGGTGCACACGGAGGAAGGGAAAGATGAAGCAGCACATTGTGGCGGCAGCCATCCTGGCGGCATTCTCGGCATCGGCAGCCGTGGCGCAGCAGCCCACCTTGTATGTGGGTTCCTACGGCGGCTCGACCGAAAAGCTGTTCAAGGAAAAGATCATCCCGGCCTTCGAAGCAAAGGAGAAGGTCAAGGTGGTGTATGTGTCCGGCAACTCCACCGACACACTGGCCAAGCTGCAGGCGCAGAAGGGCCGGCAGGAGCTGGACGTGGTCCTGCTCGATGACGGCCCCATGTACCAGGCGGTGCAGTTCGGTTTCTGCGACACACTCAAGGATGCGCCGGTGTACAAGGAGCTGTATCCGCTTGCCCGCCTGACCGACAAGGCTACCGCCGTGGGCGTGGTGGCCACCGGCCTGGCCTACAACACCGAAGCCTTCAAGAAGGCTGGCCTGCCCAAGCCGGATTCCTGGGAGGCGCTGGCGGACAAGAAGCTGAAGCAGAAGATCGCCATCCCGCCCATCAGCAATACCTACGGCCTGCAGACGCTGGTGATGTTCGCCAAGCTGCGCAAGGGCAGCGAGCAAAGCATCGAACCCGGCTTCACCGCACTGACCAAAGAGGTGGGACCTAACGTGCTGGCCTGGGAACCGTCGCCGGGCAAGATGACCGAACTCTTCCAGAACGGCGATATCTCGCTCGCCGTGTGGGGCAGCGGCCGCGTGCAGAGCCTGAAGGATACCGGCTTCCCGGTGGAATTCGTCTACCCCAAGGAAGGCGCCCCCGCCTTGATGATCGCGGCCTGCCCGGTGGTGCAAAGCGATGTGCCCGCGCAGGCGCAGGCGCTGGTCCAGTACCTGCTGACACCGGATGTGCAGGCCATGCTGGCGGATTCGCAGGGCTGGGGGCCGGTCAATGCCAAGACCGCGCTCGATGCCAAGGTATCGGCCAAGGTGCCCTATGGCAAGGCGCAGATCGACAAGCTGCTGCCGACCAACTGGACGCTTGTCAACGACAAGCGCGCCGAGTGGACCAACCGGTGGAACCGCACCGTGGAACGCTGAGCCAGCGCCCCCTCCCGTAGTCGCCACGACAGACGGAGCCTCTTGCGGGGGGCGCCGCGCCAACCACGAAAAGACCATGACGTTCCTTACTCTAGACAGTCTCGCCAAGGCCTATGGTGGCTTCCACGCCGTCGAAAACCTGAGCCTGGAGGTCAGGCGCGGCGAGTTCCTCTCCCTGCTCGGGCCCTCCGGCTGCGGCAAGACCACCACCCTGCAGATGATCGCCGGCTTTGTGGAGCCCACCCATGGCCGCATCCTGCTCGAGGCCCGCGATATCACTGCCCTGCGCCCGGAAAAACGCGGCATGGGCGTGGTGTTCCAGAGCTATGCGCTGTTCCCGCACATGACGGTGGCCGCCAATATCGGCTTTGGCCTGGAGATGCGCGGCGTGGCGTGCGCCGAACGCCGCCGGCGCATCGACGAGACGCTGGAACTGGTGCGCCTTGGCGGCCTTGGCAAGCGTTACCCGCGCGAGTTGTCGGGCGGCCAGCGCCAGCGCGTGGCGATTGCCCGTGCGCTGGCCATCCGGCCCGAGGTGCTGCTGCTCGACGAGCCCATGTCCAACCTCGACGCCAAGCTGCGCGAGGACATGCACATCGAGCTGCGCGCGATCCAGCGCCACCTTGGCATCACCACCATCCTGGTGACCCACGACCAGGTCGAGGCCATGACCATGAGCGACCGCATTGCCGTGATGCACGGCGGGCGCATCGTGCAGCTGGCCGCGCCCCTCGAGGCCTACGAGCGTCCGCAGTCCGCCTTTGCTTCCGGCTTCCTCGGCAAGACCAATGCTATCCGCGGCGTGGTGGAAAAGACCAACCCGCGCTGCTGCGAAGTGCGCCTGGGCGCCACGCTCGCGCATGTGCCGCACGAGGGCCGCGAGGTTGGCAAGGAGGTGCACGTCTACGTGCGCCCCGAGAAGATCCGCCTGGCGCCGGCGAATGCCGGCGGCATCCCCGCCACGGTGCAGACGCGCTTGTTCCTGGGCAATCACTGGATGCTGGAAGTGCAAAGTGCGCTCGGGCTGCTGCGCGTCAGCCAGCCCAACCATGGCGCCTCGCCGCCCGAGGAAGGTTCGGCGGTCAGCGTGCTGTGGTCGGACGATGACCTGCGGGTACTGACGGCGGAGCAACATCATGGCTGACACCACCGTCTCCACCCTGCCCTCCGGCGCCCCGGCCGCGCCCGCCAAGGCTGCCACCGCCAGCGGCGATGCGCATGCCGGATCGGCGCCCTGGCTGCTGTCGGCACCCGCCCTGCTGCTGTTCGCCGCGATGCTGCTGGTGCCGCTCGCGCTCACCGCGCTGCTGTCGTTCCATGTCTTCGACGGCACGCGCGGCGTGCTGCCCGAGCTGACCATGGCCAACTACCTGGAGGTGCTGGGCGACAGCTACTACCACGAGATCTTCCTGCGCACCGCGGGCCTTGCACTGGCCGTGACCATGCTGGCCGTTGCGCTCGGCGTGCCGGAAACCATCATCCTGGCACGCATGCAGCGTCCCTGGCGCGCGTTGTTCCTGATCGTGATCCTTGGCCCGCTGCTGATCTCGGTGGTGGTGCGCACGCTCGGTTGGGCCATCCTGCTGGGCAACAACGGGCTGATCAACGCGGCCCTGCAATGGATGGGCATTGTCGACGAACCGGTCAAGCTTGTCTTTACCCTGACCGGCGTGGTGATCGCGCTTACCCACGTGCTGATCCCATTCATGGTGATCTCCGTCTGGGCCGCGCTGCAAAAGCTCGACCCGCAGGTCGAGAACGCCGGCCTGGCCTTTGGCGCGTCGCCCTTCACCGTGTTCCGCCGCATCATCCTGCCGCAGATCCTGCCGGGCATCCTGTCGGGCGGCATCATCGTGTTCGCCCTGGCGGCATCGGCCTTCGCCACGCCGGCCATCCTTGGCGGGCGCCGCCTCAAGGTGGTCGCCACCGCGGCCTATGACGAATTCCTCAACACGCTGAACTGGCCGCTCGGCGCAACCATCGCCGTGCTGCTGCTGATCGCCAACGTGATCATCATCGTAGGCTGCAACCGGCTGGTGGAGCGGCGCTTCCGCCAGGTGTTCGAGGGCTGAGCAAGGCAAGAGAAAAAGAGAGAGGATCATGCGCAAGAACGGACTGTTTTCCCTGCTCTACCACAGCCTCTTCATCGCTTTCATCGTGGCGCCGCTGCTCGTGGTGGTGGCGGTCTCCTTCACCGGCAAGGGCTATATCTCCCTGCCCACCGACGGGCTCTCGCTGCGCTGGTTCCGCGCTATCGGCGACGCCCACGAGATTGTCGACGCGTTCTGGCTGTCGCTTTGGCTGGGGCTGGCCTCGGCCACCATCGCGGTGGCGCTGGCCGTGCCGGGCGCACTGGCGCTCACCCGTTACCGCTTTCCGGGGCGCGGCGCGCTGATGGGGTTTTTCATGTCGCCGCTGATGATCCCGCACGTGGTGCTGGGCGTGGCCTTCCTGCGCTTTTTCACCACGGTGGGCGTCAGCGGTTCGTTCTTCTGGCTGGCGCTGACGCACGTGGTGGTGGTGATGCCCTATGCGCTGCGCCTGGTGCTGGCAGCGGCGACCGGCCTGGACCGCGACGCGGAGCACGCGGCGCTGTCGCTCGGCGCGAGCCGCTTCACGGCGTTCCGGCGGGTGGTGCTGCCGCTGATCCTGTCGGGCGTGGCGGGCGGGTGGATGCTGGCCTTTATCCAGAGCTTCGACGAGCTGACCATGACCGTGTTCGTCGCCACCCCGGGCACCACCACGCTACCGGTGGCCATGTACAACCAGATTGCCCAGACCATCGATCCGCTGGTGGCCTCGGTGTCCACGGTGCTGATCGTCGGCACGCTAGTGCTGATGGTGCTGCTGGACCGCATCGTCGGGCTCGACCGCGTGCTGATCGGCAAGAACTGAACGCCCGCGCCAGGCGTCTTTCGCAACCCACTCTCATCATGACCACAAGCGATCTTATTGTCATCGGCGGCGGCCTGGTCGGCACCGCCATCGCCTACGGCGCCGCCCGCAACGGCGTGCGCGTGTCCGTGCTGGACGAGGGCGACGATGCCTTGCGTGCCTCGCGCGGCAACTTCGGCCTGGTCTGGGTCCAGGGCAAGGGCCATGGCATGGCGCCCTACGCCAGCTGGACCATGGGCTCGGCGCGGCGATGGCCGGCACTTGCCGCCGCGCTGCTGGAAGATACCGGCATCGATGTGCAACTCAAGCAGCCAGGCGGCTTCCACCTGTGTTTTTCCGCCGAGGAGATGCAGGCGCGCGAGGCGCGGCTGCAACGCATCCGGGACGACCTTGGCGGCGACTATCCGTTCGAGATGCTGGACCACGGTGCGCTGGGCGCGCGCCTGCCCGGCATCGGCCCGGACGTGGCCGGCGCCAGTTACACGCCGATGGACGGCCATGCGAACCCGCTCAAGCTGCTGCGCGCCTTGCACACGGCATGCCAGCACCGTGGTGTCCGGATACTGCCCCGGCACGGCGTGGGACAGATTGCGCGCGATAGCGCGGGCTTTGTCGTGGAAGCCGGCGGCACGCGCTTTGCGGCGCCCCGCATCGTGCTGGCGTCTGGCCTGGGCAATCGCGCGCTGGCCGGGCAGATCGGGCTGCATGCGCCGGTGGCGCCCAACCGCGGCCAGGTCCTGATCGGCGAGCGGGCCTCGCACTTCCTCGACCATCCCACTACCTACGTGCGGCAGACCGACGAGGGCACCATCCAGTTGGGCGATTCGATGGAAGATGTCGGGTTCGACGACGGCACGACGGTGGACGTGCTAGGCGCGATCGCCAGGCGTGGCGTGCGCAGTTTTCCCGCGCTGGCCAGCCTCAAGCTGGTACGCGCCTGGGGCGCCCTGCGCGTGATGACGCCGGACGGCTTCCCGATCTACCAGCAGAGCGCCGCCTGCCCCGGTGCCTTCGTCACCACTTGCCACAGCGGCGTCACGCTGGCCGCCGCCCATGTTTTCCGCGTGGCGCCGTGGGTCAGCGGCGGCGCCACGCCCGAAGGCATCGACGTATTCACCGGCGACCGCTTCCTCGATACCAACCAGGTTTTTAATCATGCCCACTGAAGCCCTGTTCCGCCCGCTTGCCAACGGCGCCGCCATGGTGACGATCGAATTCAACGGCCAGCCCCTGCGCGTGCCCTGCGGGCGCAGCGTGGCGGCCGCGTTGCTGGCCAGCGGCGTGACGCCCTTGCGCACCACGCCGGTCAGCGGCGCTGCGCGCGCGCCCTATTGCATGATGGGCGTGTGCTTTGAATGCCTGATGGAGATCGACGGCCAGCCCAGCCGCCAGGCTTGCCTGGTGCAGGTGCGCGAAGGCATGGCCGTGCGCAGCCAGCATGGCGCACGCGACCTTGAACTCGATCTCGCGTTCAAGGCGCCGAAGACGGCAACCGAGACGGAGGCTGACCATGCCTGAGCATCAATTCGATATCGCCATCATCGGCGCCGGCCCGGCCGGCATGGCCGCTGCCGTGGCCGCCACCGCCCATGGCGCGCGCGTGGCGGTGCTGGACGAGCAGGAAGCCCCCGGCGGCCAGATCTACCGCGCCATCACGGCGGCCACGCCGGAGCGGCTGCGCATCCTCGGGCCTGACTACGCGGCCGGCGCCGCCCTGGCCGAGGCCTTCGCCGCCAGCGGCGCGCAGCACATCACCGGCGCGGCAGTATGGCAAGTCACGCGCGAGCGGGTGGTGCATTACCTGCGCGATGGCGGCGTGGCGAGCCTGCAAGCCGGTCAGGTCATTCTTTGTACCGGCGCCATGGAGCGGCCCTTCCCGATCCCGGGCTGGACCGTGCCCGGCGTGATGACCGCGGGCGCGGCGCAGATCCTGCTCAAGAGCGCCGACCTGGCGCCCGCCGAGCCGGTGGTGCTGGCCGGGTGCGGCCCGCTGCTCTACCTGCTGGGGTGGCAGTATGCGCGCGCCGGCGTGCCGATCCGTGCCATTGTCGACACCACCGATGGCGCCGACTATCGCCGCGCGCTATCCCACCTGGGCGGCGCGCTGGCCGGCTGGCGCTACCTGAAAAAAGGCCTGGCGCTGATGCGCACGCTCAGGAAGAGCGGCGTGCCCTTCTACAAAGGCGCCACCGGCCTGGCTGTCGAGGGCGACGATGCCGTGCGCGCGCTGCGCTTCACCAGCGGCGGGCGCGAACAACGCATCGAGACCCGCACCGTGCTGCTTCACCAGGGCGTGGTACCCAATACGCAGTTCACCTGGGCGCTGCGCGCCGCGCATCGGTGGGACGATGTCCAGCTGTGCTGGCAGCCGCAGGCGGACGAATGGGGCGCGCTGGACATTCCCGGCATCTCTATCGCCGGCGACGGACGCGGCATCGGCGGCGCGCTGGCGGCACGCCTGCAAGGCGAGCTCGCCGGGCTGGCCGCCGCGCACGCGGCAGGCCGGCTGGACGCCGCGGGGCGCGACCGCCACGCAGCGCCGGCCCGCGCCGCGCTGCGCTCGCACCTGCAGATCCGCCCCTTCCTCGATGCGCTGTATCGCCCCAAGGCCCCCAACCGGATCCCCGCCGACGAGGTCGTCGTGTGCCGCTGCGAAGAGGTCACGGCCGGCGAGATCCGCGCGTTTGTCGAACTGGGCTGCGGCGGTCCCAACCAGACCAAGTCCTTCGGCCGCTGCGGCATGGGCCCGTGCCAGGGCCGGCTGTGCGGGCTGACCGTCACGGAAATCATTGCGCAGGCGCGCGGCGTGCCACCGCAGGAAGTGGGCTACTACCGCATCCGCCCGCCCATCAAGCCGATCACCCTTGGCGAGCTTGCCCGTGAAGCCTGACGCCAAGCTGGGGGCCGATGTCATCATCATCGGCGGGGGCCTGCAGGGCACTTCCAGCGCACTGCAACTGGCGCGGCGCGGCCTGCGGGTGACGTTGCTCGAAGCGCAATACTGCGGCCGGCACGCCTCCGGCGTGAACGCAGGCGGAGTCCGCACGCTTGGCCGTCACATTGCCGAGATTCCCCTCGCGCTTGCCGCGCGCGGGATGTGGCACCGCCTTGCCGAGCTGACCGGCGAAGATGCCGACTTTGTGCCGAGCGGCCAGCTCAAGGTAGCGGAGAGCGAGGCCGAGCTGGAAGTGCTGCGCGGCCGAGTCACACAGCTCGAGGCGTTGGGCTTTACACATGAGGAACTGGTAGACGCGCACACGGTGCGCGAGCTGGTGCCGTCGATCACGCCTCATGTCACGGGTGCGATCTGGGCACGCGACGATGGCCACGCGCTCCCCTACCGCGCCGTGACCGCCTTTCGGCGCGCAGCGGCGCGCGCCGGCGCCGCGATACACGAGGGCACGCCAGCGTTGCAGGTGGAACGCACCGAAAACCACTGGCTTGTCCGCACCCCGCGTGGCACCTTCAGCGCCAGTCACCTCGTCAATACGGCGGGCGCATGGGCCGGCGAGTTTGCGGGACAAGTCGGCGAGCCGGTGCCGGTGCAGGTTGGCGGCCTGATGCTGATGATCACCTACCGCGTGGCCCCCTTCGTCAAGCCAGTGCTGGGCGCCACCGGCAGGGCATTGTCGTTCAAGCAATTCGCCAACGGCACCGTGCTGATCGGCGGCGGGTTGCGCTGCGAGGCCGATGCCAAAGCCCGCCACGGCGAGGTCGACATGCTCAAGCTTGCCACCAGCGCGCAGACCGTCACCGCCCTCTTCCCCCACCTCGGCCCGCTTGCCATTAATCGCGCGTGGGCGGGCGTTGAAGCCTTCATGCCAGATGACATCCCAGTCATCAGCCGCAGCCGCTGCGCGCCCGACCTGGTGCATGCGTTCGGCTTCTCCGCACATGGTTTCGAGCTCGGACCGATCGTGGGCCAGATCGTCGCCGAACTGGTCACCGAGGGGCGTGCCTCGCTGCCAATTGAAGCCTTTGCCATCGACCGCTTCGACAAGCCTCAAGCCGTGCGAGCGGCAGCTTTGCACGACTAGGCGTGGCCCGTGTTCCAACCCACTGTTCACGCCAGCATCAACACCACTACCACCGACAAGAGGAATTCACATGAGCAATATCCAGCGTCACCAATCCACCAAACGGCTCTCCCGGTTGGTTGTCCACAATGACATCGTCTATGTAGCAGGTGTCACCGCGGGTGACACGACCGCGGACATCGCCGGCCAGACACGCGACGTGCTGGCCAAGATCGACGGCTACCTCGCTAGCGTCGGTTCCGATAAGGAGAAGCTGTTATCTGTGCAGATCTGGCTGAAAGACATCGAACGCGACTTCGACGGCATGAATGTCGCCTGGGAGGACTGGATTCCCGAGCACGCCGTGCCGACGCGAGCCACTTGCGAGGCCAAGCTCGCGCGCCCCGAGTTGCTGGTTGAGATCATCGTGACAGCGGCGCTCTAGTGTCCCGTTCCGTTGTTAACGGATCTATATTTTTGTAGGATGTTGGTATCGACGAACGGGAGATGCCAACATGCCAATGGGACGACCGAAGCTGGATCTGGTGTTGAGCGAAGACGAGCGGTCTCAACTTGCGTTGATGGCGAGTTCACGGAGTATCCCAGCGTCGCTGGTTGCGCGGGCACGCATCGTTTTGGCTTCTGCAGCGGGCGAGCCAAATAGTGAGAGCTCTTTAGGGCGGGGTTTTGATGCTTCTAGCTGCTGATGCAGAATAGCGTGATTGGGCGATGTTTTAGCGCTTCTAGCTGCTGTCGCGGCTGTACGGTGTTGGCCGTGTTGGAACGTGTGAGATGTCACTTTTCTTTACTCGCGGCTCGTAAAGAAAAGTAACCAAAAGAAAGCGATCCTTGCAGGAGGCTGGCTTGTCGGGGTTGCGCAGCCCGGTGGTTTCGTCGTCAGGCCACGGGTTTTAATGGACTCGTGCCGTTACCGGTTTGAATGGCCACGATCCTGCGGATGGCGCTGGTTTCGTGGTGAGGCTGCTCGGTAGCGGCATCCCTGCCTATTCACCCATCTGCCGGTACCGGCGCAAAGCGCCACGATATATCACATCGTGATGGTTTCGTGGTGGGGTGGGCGCGGTGGTGATGCCATCGGATCTATTCCTCGGTGCCACCGCGCCCACGACGAAAACGGGACGCCTGCAACTTCGTGGCCAGTGACTCCGCGACCGACAGACGGCCTGAAATTCGTGGTGGCCGCTACCGGGGGGGGGCACCACGAAACCCTGGGCACTGGCTGGCTCGTGGTGATCTAAACTGGTAACGGCACGAGTCCATTAGCACCCAGGGCCGTACGACGAAACCATTGGGGTCCCCAATGACGCTACGCCAGCCTCCTGCAAGGATCGCTTTCTTTTGGTTACTTTTCTTTACGAGTAAAGAAAAGTGACATCTCACACGTTCTAAAACGGCCAACACCGTACAGCCGCGCCAGCAGCTAGAAGCATGAAAACCCCGCCCACAAGAGCCCCCCCGCGTCAGCGGGCCACAAGCAATACACATCGCACCTTTCCCCCAACCTACAATTCCTGCTCCAAGCTCAACAGACTTTGCGAACGAATCAGCGGAGCGGGACACTAGCCCAGGGCAAGCGCATGGGCCGCCCGACGCACCTGCAAGGGCCGCTAACCGGGACGCTTTACCGATCCGGTTAGCACCGCAAGCCACCGCCAGCCAGCAATGCGTTGACGTTGCCTCAGCGCAAATGCGGCAGGCTAATGGATACCACCACAACGGATGATTCCTGCAATCTCGGCCCGGGATACCGTCAGTTCCTCACCTAGTTCCAGCCCATCGAAGGCTACGAGTGAGGTCGCGTCGCGCTCGATCCCCAAGAGGACGCAGGTCCAGGATTCCGGGCCTGCACTGGCGGTTACTCGCAGATCGAACACGACTTCGGGATCCATGCTGCTATGCACAGTGACCAGATCTCCCGCCGCCGGGCCATCCTCGCGAACGAGTCGACGGCCCGTCGCCTCCGCCAGGCTACGAGCTAACTCTATGTAGCCTTTGGAAAACCTACCTTCCTGCATGGCGCCACTCCCGATCGAAGTCGAATTTTACAAAGTGTAGGTCCCCCCACCGCGAGAACGCCATACAGGATTATTTAAACCTGATTTCGTCTTTGCCGACCGGCGGCGTTGTCGACTGCATGCCGCCTCGGTTCATGCTGTTGAGGTCTCAATTTGCATGACCAAAATGTTGCGCGACCAGGCCTGCCCTGCTGCATGGACACATGCCATTTGCGCTACTCATTGGAGAGAGTCCAGTAGTGTGTGCAGGCGGAACGAAGCCAATTGTGCAGCGGGCTGTTGCACAAATTCGCCGCCTGGCCTGCAAGGTTAGCGTTGGCGGACTTGCTACCGCAGGCAGTCGCCCATCCCCCGCCGTTGAATCGATTTGAGAAAAACATGGCCCTCGATAGTGATCAGGGCGCGATGGCATCCCGGCGAGACTTGTTCCCATCTCGCGAGCTGGCGCTCTACCAACGTACTGAAATCAGCCGGATCGAGTTCGGATGGATGGATGGTGTCCTTGATTAACATCAGCGTTGCAAGTTCATGCGGGGTCAGCATCAGCGGCTCCTGAGCGTAGGCACTACGTTGCTGCAGTGTGCGTCCTGGACATGCTACGTGCGGTTGCCGGCGTGCTGTATTGAAATACCGGCGGACCTGATGTCGGCTGATCGCGCAGGACCAGCGAGATGTCATATTAGTATTGTTGCGGCAAGAAGATCAAGGGTACCCTGGAAATTCAAATTCAAGAAGCGCCAAGACCACCCTCGTGCCCCGCACCTGGCTAAACATCACCGCGCTGGCATCCCCGCAAAGGGCGCGCCTGTTTGCCGTGGCCCAAGCGGGCGATCAAGGCATCCAACTGTGCTGCAGGCAACTTAATGGCGCGCTTCAGTGCAGACTACTTGGTGGTTACCTCATACATGCCGGTGACCCTATCCATGACCTGAAGAATACGCTCGCTGGTGGTGGCGATATTCCTCAATTGCTCTGCGCGAGTGCCGGCCGCCTGTTTGAGCGCCTCGTCAAAGAAAAGCCACTGCGCGTTGGCGAGTTGCAACTCGCCACTGATCGCAGCCGTGTTTTGCGGCGCAGCAGCGAGAAATTCCTGAGCAGCCGCGAATTCCTTCACCGCGGCGTCCAAGTCCCGTGTCATCTGCGCAGATGTGATGCCCCAAGCGCGGAACATGTTGAACATTGCAATTCTCTGCGACAGCATCCGCTGGCGACCGGCAACGTTGATAAGCTTACCCATCGTGGTACCGGAGTGCTTCTCGAGTTGCACCGTTCCCTCGTTCGCGAGCTTGAGCACATCGTCGCTCGCTTGTGCGACCTTCTTCGCGCTCTCGAGATTCGGCTCGCTGCCGGAGAGCAACGCCTTGTAGGAGAGCCACGCCTGCTCGAGCTTGCCGTAGGTCTCCTTGACCTCGGGCGTAGGCGCGAAGGCTTTCAGTTCCACCAGCTGTTTATCGAAGAGCGCCACGGATTGATCGAGGATTCTCTTTGAGCGCTCCGTCTCGACGCCTAGTCCAATCTGGCAGTAGGCCTTGGCTATGCGCTGAGACAGCATACGCTGGCGGCCTGCCTTGTTGATGGCCGCATTGATCGTCAGCGTTTCTGCAGCAGCAGTTCTAAATGCTCCAAGCACCAGGAGAGTGCAGACAAGCAACCAAATGAACCGTTGGGAACGATGTTTCAAGCAAGTCTCCGCAATGAGCTAAGAAGGCTGCCAGATCTTAACCCAAAGCGTCCATGTGGTCGCTCGTCGAACGACGACGTCTATCACTGCGTGTGGGCACTACCCAGATGGAATTGGTGCCCTGGCAGAGGCATGCGGATCGCTCCTCCTCAACGAGAAAAGTAGTGCGACAGGATCTGATTACATCGCCGCTAAGTGCGAAGTGTTTGACAGTTTCGGCCCGATCTCGGCAAGGAGGAGATCCAGCCTTGAACGCACGGCACGCCCGGTCAGATGCCCCGGGCGGCCGACGTCCTTGCCAGGCCTCGTTACTCGAGGGCGGCGTAGCTAACCTGCCATTCGAACCAGCTAATGCTGTCGCGAGGGTTGTTTTGGACCGCCTGAATGGTGAAGCTTTGCGGGGTTGGGAATTTTACGCGCAATCCGGGCCATGGCTCGGGCTTGGGGTCGTTATCGTAGATATGTATGGGAAGAACCGTCACCGACACAATGCCGTAGCCAGCCGGGACAGCCGGCGTGACTTGCATGGGGAGTTCGGCATTGCCCGTTACGCCGGAGAGCCAGCCAATGCGTGCGGGACTGGCTCCATATGGACCAAGCAGGGTCTGCCATTCGAACCAATCGATACTGTCGCGGGGCCCGGTGCCATCCGAACTGAGAAAGATATTTCCCGCCTCCGTGAACTCCGCGGCCAGACCGGGCCAGGGCTCGGGATTCGGATCATTGTTGTAGATATGGATCGGGAGAATCGATACCCCCGCAATGGCGACGTCGCGCGCGAGGCCCGTGTTGATTTTCTGCGGCAATGATGCGTTGGCGGTGACGCCGGAGACCCAGCCCCTTGGTTGATAACCGGCAGGCGCCTGGCCATATGTCACCTGCCATTCGAATGACTGAATTGAATCGCGAGGATTGTAGGGTTCCGCTCGCAGGATAAAGCCGCGGCCATCGGTTGTGAAGTTCACCACCAGACCGGGAAATGGTTCCGGATGGGGATCGTTGGAATAGATGTGGATGGGCAGCACCGCGATGCCCAGGATTATCGACCCGCTGGGCAGTTCAGGAACGACAGAGATGGAGCCATCGCGTTGCAGCGTGTTTTCTACACTCCCAGAGATCCATCCGGAAGGGTAAAAGCCGATCAGTTTATTGTCAGGCATGGGTACTCCCGTAAATTTGATCCGTCGGTTAAACTTTATGACAAATATTTCATAAAGTATTTAATGAATATTTCTATTAATTTTGGCGACCGCGCTGAAGTATTGGTCCAGGCGTTGCTACATGCCAGTGAATAATCTTTACATCTGGTGGAAAGTGGCGCGCGGGTCGGATCTTGCTCTTCCGATCGTTTTAGGCGGTGCCGCCGCGCGGCCGTGACAGGACGCCCCGCCCCACAGCCGCCCGCGTCGCGGCAGTGATTCGCGTCAATCCCATGCCATGGCGCCGACTACTATGCTGCGGGCACATTCGCCATTGAACTGGGCGGCGGGGCGATCGACCCCGAGTCGTTGCAGTGCGGCGATGCCCCGGCCACAGGGGGCGGTGACCATGTGAGGCCGGGCTCCAGCGAGACCGGCCCGCATCGGGACCTTCCCCTAACGGCGGAGAAAGCTGGCTGAAGGATTCTGCTGCCTAGAATGACTCGACCTCAATGCCGTGCCCCCGGGCAAGTATGGCGGGGGTCGCCTTACAAACCCCACAACGGCCCGGTCGCCGGGCCCGGGCTCCACAAAACAGGAAGGAGACAGGCGCTGGGCCTGGGCATGGCCTCCAAGGTGGCGCTGGCGGTGGTGATGGTGTTCTTCGTGGTGTTCGGCAATGCCTTCCAGGGCGTGCGCGAGGCCGACCGCTACCTGATCGCCAATGCGCAGATCCTCGGCGCCTCCAAACGGCAACTGACTTTTGCCGTGGTGGTGCCGTCGGCATTGAGCTGGATCCTGGCCAGCCTGCACGTCAGCTTTGGCTTCGCGCTGGTCGGTGCCGTGGTGGGCGAGTTCCTGGGCTCCAAGCAGGGCATTGGCCCGCTGATCGCCACCGCGCAGGGCGCCTTCAATGCCAGCGGCGTGTTCGCCGCCATGATCGTGCTGGCCGTGGTAGCGCTCGCCGCGGATTTCCTGCTGACCACGCTGGAAAACCGCCTGCTCAAATGGAAGCCGGGCAACCCGGCCTGAGCTTAGTTTCGCGGCGCGCCGCAATAGCGCTACGCACGCGCCGGGACGCTATCTCCCTTGCCCACGCCGACTCTCCGTCGGCGTGGGCCTTTTTGCTTGGTTCGCCGGACTTCCTGCGAGCGCCCGCCCTCTCCCCCGGCCCCTCTCCCACAAGTGGGAGAGGGGAGCAGACCAGTGGCATTGAACGGAGCCGACGGATGGGCCAACACCACACGCCATGACGACGGCTGTCGCTCCCTCTCCCCTCAGGGGCAGAAGGCTGGGGAGAGGGGTGGCTTAGCAAGGAGCCACTTGACGCGAAGCCCGTGGTGTTTTCCAGCACGCGGGCATAACCAACAAGTGGGCGACGGCAGCAAACCTGAAGCACGGAACGAAGCCGCCAGAACGAAAAAAACCCGGCTTGTGGCCGGGACAAGGAAAGTTCGGAGCCAGGCCCGCGCCGCGAGGCACGGGACCGATGCAAATGGGATCAGAAGCGCGTGC